>JAZSBB010000024.1:0-43032 GCA_045602185.1 Eubacteriales bacterium | reverse complement strand
AGCTTTCGGGCGGTCAATGGCAGAAGCTTTCCGTGGCGAGAGCCTTTTACAAAAAATCCGAAATACTTATACTTGACGAGCCTACCGCATCTCTTGACGCACTTGCGGAGCAGGAAATATTCAACAAATTTGAAAATCTTGCCAAGGGCAAAATAAGCATCTTCGTTTCGCACCGCCTTTCAAGCGCCGTTTCGGCAGGGCAGATAGTAGTGCTTGACGAGGGCAAAATAGCAGAGGTTGGAACCCACTCCGAGCTTATGGAGAATAAGCGCCAGTATTTTAAGCTTTTTTCGACTCAGGCGCATAGATACGGCGTTGAGTACAGCGCTCAGGACACCGACCGATAAAAATAAAAAAGAACACCCACTCTGCGTAAGACGCTGATATTTAAGTGGGTATTCTTTTTTTGTTCCTAAACGTGAATATTTGAGTCGCTGTTCTCTGGATAGCAGTGAGAGCCTAGTATATGATAATGTATCGCATCTGCCATCTTGCGCACGTATCCCCTCTCAAACGGACTTGAAATACCGGCATCTATCAGATATTCGGTGAAGGTGAGGTCGGATTTTTTTCGTACTATAAGAGCCTTGTACGCAGCGTATCCCTCGCCGTCCTTGCCGTCCTCCATAAAATTGATATCGAGAGCAACGGCTTCTGATATGCAGTAGGACTGAACGTAGAACGGATAAAGCATTATATGCGGAATTATAACCATTTCAAGCGAATTTATAACGCTTGAATTAAGACCTATATCATTTGCCGCCTTAGTTAACGCCATTGTCAGATTATGCTCGTTTATATGTCCGTCCTCAAGCTGATATGCATAATGCTCAAAAAGGGCGTAAAAGCCTTGATAAATAAAGGTTTCCATAGCCGACCGATACTTTTTATATGCAAGATATTTGTATTCGTTCTGAGAAATCTCGCTCTTAAGGGCGTCAAGCATTATCCATTCAAAGCCCATACTTGAAACTTCCGACAGGTCAAGCGAGGTGCTTTCTCCGTAGTTGTAAAAGCTGTCCATAAAATGCCCGAATTCGTGTCCTAGAGTCATATAATCGCCAACAGAGCCCTCGGTGCTGACGAAAAGATACGGGGCGGAATACTTGTCAAGGTAGGTTGCAAACGAGCCGTCAAATCTGTTATTTGAGGATTTTTCGATATCGTATAGCCCGTGCTGAAGCATATAAGCAAATATCTCCTGAGCCTCGGGGTCAATTTCGGATAGAATTGAGTATGTGCCGTTTATAAGCTCAACCCTTGTGGGCTCGTTTTCTTGCGTGTAGGATTTGAAAAAATCCTCAAAAATCAAGGATTCGAGCGTGACGTAAACCGGAATGACGTAACTCTTTACGTCAAGAATGAATTGAAGCATATCTGCTTCGCTGTAGTCGTGATATATCTCTTCGTAAGCAAGCGTTGCATAGCTGTCGTATCCCAGCTCGTCACTTATCTGCCGCCTGACCTTGAATAGCTCAACGAGCAGCTCCGTGCTTATCTCTCCGACCTTTTTTTCGTAAAGCATAAGGCATTCCTTGTACGCCGTTTTATAAGAAACGGAGTCGGTTCCGTAATTTTGCTCGTAGAAAAGCATAATGTTGTCGAAGGTGTCATCGGTAAACGTCTTATAGGTTATTTGTACGTTTGCGGTGGAGAGGGAGGAATATTCGCTTTCAAGTCTGCTTTCCTCCTGCATAAGCGCAACTAAGCGGTCGGTGTACTTACCGCCGTCAGCGTATTTCTCAATCAAACCTTCTCCAAAGTATTCTTCCTCAAATTTTTCGGCGTGTGCCGAGCCTGCGGCAGCAACCATAAGCTTCTCTACGTTCTGAGAAAAGAGAGGATAGCTCTCGCTTATATACTTAAATTCGTCAACCCAAAGCTCAATAGAGGCGTCCTTTGAATTCATTATATTTGCGTAAGAATACATAGTCAGAAAAAGATTGAACGGTTCTTCAAGCTCGGATACTGCGCTAAGCTGACTGTCGAAGGAGACTTCGTTCTTTTCAATTAAATCGGTTACTGCCGCAACGCTTTCAATAATAGCCTCACAGTCGGGGCGGGTGTAAACGATATCGTCAAAATCCACGCTTCCTCTGCCGTAATCCTTATACGGAGGAACGGTTATAGCAGTTTCGTCCGATTCCGGTCCATCGTCCTTGTCGCCATCTTCCGCAGCACCGCCGTTTTGTTCATCGTCCTTGCTATCGGAAACGGGCGGATTTTCGGGAGGGGTAGGACCTGCGCACGAGAATATGAAAAATACAGAAGAAAAAAGCACTGTAAGAGCAAGAATTAATGATATTAATTTCGTCATAAATTTTCCTCTTAGAAACTATATCAAGAGGGCATTTCGCCATCTTACTAGTATATTTTACTACAATAAAATTTCCGCACTGCTAACAATTTTTAAATAAATTTAAAATAAAAAAGAGCGATATGCAAAGAATATAGGTAACGGCGGTGGTTAGTTCATAAAAAATTAACATTTATAAAGAGTAAAGGTATTGAAATATTGACAAAAAAGGTATAGAATATATCGGTAGAATTTGTAACGAAAAAGGAAGAAATAAATGGCAAGATTCGTGTATGCCGATAATGCGGCAACAACCCCGGTTGACACCGAGGTTATAAAAGAAATGCTTCCGATTTTTGAGAGCGAATGGGGAAATCCGTCCAGCCTTCACTCAAAGGGCAGAGAGGCGAAAGAGCTTCTTGACAGCGCAAGAGAGAGAATTGCTAAGGTATTTAATTGTAAAGCGACCGAGATATATTTCACCTCTTGCGGAACCGAGTCTGACAACTGGGCGATAAAGGGAGCCGCATACAGAATGCGCACTAAGGGAAGAACCCATATCGTAACGAGCAAAATCGAGCATCACGCAGTCCTGAATACTTGCGCAGCTCTTGAAAAGGAGGGTTTTGAGGTCACCTATATAGGAGTTGACGAAAACGGAGTTGTAAATCTTGACGAGCTTCGGGCGGCGGTTAATGAAAAAACGGCGCTAGTGTCTGTTATGTACGCCAACAACGAGGTAGGAACGATAGAGCCTATAGCAGAAATTGCCGAGATTGCGCATTCCGTAGGAGCGCTTATGTTCACCGATGCGGTGCAAGCGTGCGGAAATATTGATATAGACCTTTCGTTAATCGGTGTCGATATGCTCTCTGTTTCGGGTCATAAAATTCACGCTCCCAAGGGCATAGGAATGCTCTTTATAAGGCAGGGCGTTGTGATTTCAAACCTGATAGACGGCGGCGGGCAGGAAAAAAGGAAAAGGGGCGGAACCGAAAATTTGCCGTATATAGTCGGACTTGCAAAAGCTCTTGAACTTAGCAAAGAAAGACTGTCGGATATACCCCGTGTCGCAAAAATGAGGGATAGACTGATTGAAGGCCTCACGAAAATCCCGTATTCGAGGCTGAACGGGCATAGGACTGAGCGTCTCGCCGGTAACGTAAATATCGGTTTTGATTTTATTGAAGGAGAGAGTCTTCTTTTGTGGCTTGATATTTCGGGAATCTGCGCCTCAACCGGCTCAGCCTGCTCATCGGCATCGCTTGAGGCCTCTCACGTCCTTTTGGCTATGGGAGTTCCTCACGAGAAGGCTCACGGCTCTCTTAGACTTTCTATTTCGAGGGATACCACCGATGAGGATATAGACTATATTATTGAAACGGTGAGCGAAACTGTGAAAAAGCTCAGAGATATGAGTCCTCTTTGGGAAGAGGTAGAAAAAAGTAACAGATAATTAAGGAAGAAAAATTATGAATTACAGCGAAAAGGTAATGGACCATTTCAAGAACCCGAGAAACGTGGGTGAGATTGAGGATGCAAGCGGAGTAGGAATAGTAGGAAATGCGAGATGCGGAGATATAATGAAAATGTATCTCAAAATTGACGAAGAAGACGTAATAGTCGATTGTAAATTCAAAACCTTCGGCTGCGGAGCCGCAATCGCAACCTCCTCCATGGCAACTGAGCTTATAAAGGGAAAAACGGTTGCCGAGGCATTAAAACTTACCAACAGCGCTGTCGTTGAAGCTCTTGAAGGGCTTCCGCCGGTAAAGATTCATTGCTCGGTTTTGGCAGAGGAAGCTGTTAAAAGCGCTCTTGCCGATTATTACACGAAAATAGGCAGAGAAATAGACTTTGAGATTGAAAAGGCGCACGAGGAGGAATGAGAATCTTACTCGGAATGAGCGGCGGGCTTGACAGCGCTTACGCTGCCTCAAAACTTATTAAGGAAGGGCACTCCGTTGAGGGTGCCGTTCTTGTTATGCATAACTATACCGACAAAAATTCTGCTAGGGAAACGGCAAGGGAGCTTGGTATTAAGCTTCACGAGATAGACGTGAGAAAGCTTTTTGAGGAAAAGGTCGTCTCCGATTTTGCAAAGCAGTACCAAAGAGGAAGAACGCCTAACCCCTGCGTTGTGTGTAACCGAGAGGTCAAATTCAAAGCCCTTTATGATTTTGCGATGGCAGAGGGATTTGACGGAATAGCAACGGGGCATTATGCGAAAATCGTTGAGCTTGAGGGAGCTTTTGGAAAACGAAGGGTTATTTCACGCTCAAAAGACGAAACTAAGGACCAAACTTATATGCTTTGGCGGCTCCCCGCAGAAATAATAGAACACCTTCACTTTCCCTTGGAATCTCTAACGAAGAAGGAAATAAGAGAATTAGCCAAGGTCGAGGGACTTGGTGCGGCAGACAGAGGAGAGAGCCAGGAAATCTGCTTTATTCCCGATGGAAATTACGGTGAGTATATTGAAACCAATTTCGGAAAAAGCAGGGAAGGGGATTTCGTGGACGAAAACGGGCAGGTTCTGGGACGGCATAAGGGAATAATTCATTATACCGTAGGGCAGAGAAAGGGGCTTGGTATAGCTCTCGGACAGAGAGCGTTTATCAACTCTATCAATCCCGAAAACGATAGGATAATTCTTTCGTTTTCGGCAAAGGAAACTAATTCCTTTACTGTTTCGGATATCGTATATACCGGTATGGCGCCGGCAAAGGAAGGGGACGAGGCAGAGCTTCTCGTGAAAATTAGATATCTGGCTCCGCCGGTACCTGCAAGGGTTATTTTTGACGGTAAATGCGGCGCAAGGGTAATTCTTTCCGCTCCGGTAAAATCACTGACTCCGGGCCAGTCTGCAGTCTTTTATGACGGGGAGATTTTGGCCTTTGGAGGCTATATCGACTGATTTATTTGGTGGAGGTAAGCCCAAACTAAACGAAATCCGATAAACCTAATGCCCGTGACCGAAACGGTCAAATTCGGGGCGAATCTAATATATTAAAAAGGAAAAAAGCCAAGGCAGAGACACTGTATAATTCTATAGTGTCTCTGCCTTTTCGCTTATTGTTTTGTTTTTTTGAGGGGAATTGAAACGTAGAAAAAAAGAAAGCTTTTTTGTTGAATTTGCACAAAAGTTTTTTAATGATTTTAAATGTCGAAAAAAAGCAAAAATGTGTACAAATAGTAATTTGAAATTACTTCGATGCGTTAAAATGAGCCTAAAACCCAAATTTTCAATAGTTTTTTGTTGAATTTGAATTACTTTTGTCGATTTAAAACAATTCAAAAATTAATCGATGTAAATAAAAGATTACATTTATATTTTTTTGCGGTAAAAAACAGTGATAATTCTGAGCGAGTTTGATTATTTGTGCTCCTTTTCTCTTATTGACTTTTTTTGCAGATTATGTTATAATTTCCAATACATATAGACGTGATATATATTTTATCCGTTAATAAAAGTATTTCTTGGAGGAAATCGTTTTATGAAAAAATCATTGTTTCAGAAAGCCCTTTGTCTGTTACTTTCTGTGACAACCCTCTTAGGCTTGCTTTCACTCACGGCTGCGGCAGCAGTGTTTGATGATAAGAACTATCACGCATCAAACAACGACACCGCTTCTACAAGGGAGGAAATGACGGCGCTTGTCGGCATACCAACCTACGCTGAGTATCTGGCAAAGTACAGCAATTCTCCTGCATCCTCTAAAAACAAGCCGCTTTTCATCAACGTGGTTGATGACATAGTGCATGAGGAAAGCACGGGAAACGCCGTAAAGGTTTCTGAGAGTCTGGTGTGTCAGGATTACAAGACCGGCAGCGCAACGTGGGACGGATTTTCGGAGAGTGACGCTAACTCGTCCGTGTATCTTCCTGCGCAGGGTAAGACTACCTGGAAGGTAGAAATTCCCAACGGCGCCGAGGGTTACTACTACATCAAGTTTGATTATTACAGCTGCTTTACGGCGGACAGCAGCGTCAGTAGTATTGAGCGCAAGCTCTATATCAACGGCGTTTCTCCCTTTAAGGAAGCTAGCTATATTACCTTCGACAAATCCTGGACTTACGATTACGGTAATGACGTAGAGGAGAAGCTTGTCGGTGAAACTGATAAGCCTGACGGTCAGGAGGTTATTTACGACCCCAACGACGACGGTTATTATAAAATTGTAAGGACGTACAGGGACGGTAAGATTTACGAGCGCAAGTACGTAATCACTCAGGATATCAACGATAACTCGATGCTTCCCGAGATTACACAGATGCCTCAGTGGAGCACCTATTATTGCCAGGATTCTTCGGGATACATTCAAGGATATTTCAAGTTCTATTTTCTTGGCGACAGTGAGTATCAGATTTCTCTTGAGGCTGAAAGAGAGCCCGTTATAGTCAAGTCTATAGAGCTTGTTCCTGCCGTTGAAAATGAGACCTCTGTGCAGTCGTATAACGAGTATCTCGCACAAGCGAAGAAGGACGGATTTACCGCAGTCAGCGGAGGAAACATCATTAAGCTTGAAGCGGAATTTCCCGACCTCGTATCCGACTCCTCGGTATATGCGACCAACGACAATTCGAATTCCGCAACCTTCCCCTCTGCGCCCGATTCGCAGCTTTACAACGTAATAGGTGAAAACTCCTATAGCGCATTCGGTCAGTGGGCGGCTTACAAATTCACGGTTTCAAAAACCGGATTTTACAAAGTCTTTATGCGTTACCTGCAGTCGCAGCTTCAGGGTATGTATATATGCCGTACGATAAAGCTTTCCGGCGGTCAGTACGGAGATACTCCCGTAGTTCCTTTTTTTGAAGCATATGACGCACAGTTTGACTATTCGAAGGACTGGCAGTCAACCTACATAAGCGACAGTAACGGTACTGAATTTGAATTTGCATTCGAGGCAGGTAAGGAATACACCATTTACATCGAATGCTCACTCGGTTCCCTCAAGGATATCATAGAGACGGTTGAGGGCGTTCAGAATACCGTAAACGAGAATTACCTCAAAATTCTCCAGCTTACAGGCTCTTCTCCCGATGAATACCGCGACTACGGATTTATCAAGATAATGCCCGAGGTTCTTATCAGTCTCATAGAGCAGGCAGGCATTCTTATGGACGTAAAGGAAGAGCTTATAGAGCTTTGCGGAACTAACGGTTCCCACCTTGCAACACTTGAAACAGTAGCGATCCTTTTGAACACGATGGGTCAGGACGAGGGCGATAATATTGCGGCTAACTTGTCCAACCTTAAATCCTATCTCGGTACGCTCGGTACCTGGATAAACGATTCTAAGAAGGGTACTCTCATACTTGATACAATCGTGATTTGCCCTTCTGAACTTTCCGAAGAGGACGTTGAAGAACTTCCCGAGGCAAAGGCGGGCTTCTTCAAGTCGATGTGGTTTGAGATTACCTCCTTCATATATTCGTTCTTTACCGATTACGAGGCAATGGGACTTACGAAAGAACCCGATGAAAACACCGTATCCATAGACGTGTGGCTTGCGGCAGGACGTGACCAGTCTAACATCTGGCGTACTATGATAGACGCCGATAACGGATATACGGATATGACCGGATACAGCGTAAATCTTAAGCTTGTAACGGCAACAACTCTGCTTCCTTCTATTCTTTCCGGTAAGGGCCCTGACGTGTATATGGGCCTTGGCGCTGCGGACGTTATCAACTATGCGATTCGTGACGCAATCATAGGTATAAACGGAAAAGATAAAGGACTTGAAGAGAAACAAAACGAAATATTCAAAACTACCTATTATATTTATAAAGACAAAAATGGAAACTATCACGATGACGAAACCGATGCGGAGACGGCTTATAAGAACGCTGCATCTCCAGATGACGTCTTCGTGTCGCAAACCTTTGAGAACGTTGAGGCTGACTGCTACGTAAAAGCGGCAACCGATACGCTTGAGCTTATAGACGTTGTTTACGGCGTTCCTCAGACGATGGGATTTGCGATGATGTTCTATCGAATGGACGTACTTGCAGACCTTGACCAGCCGGTACCTGAAACGTGGGGTGAGCTTCTTTCGCTTCTTCCTACCTTGCAGTCGAATAATATGCAGATAGGCGTCAGCTACATTCACGCTCTGGACTTTATGATTTACCAGAAGGGCGGCAGTATGTGGAAATACGAGGATGAGGAGCTTTACGACCCCATCTATGCGGGAGCAAAGATAGACCTTGATTCTGACGAAGCTCTTGAATCATTTGAGTTCGTATGCCGACTTTACAGCGACTATTCATTCCCGGTAAGCTACGATGCGTCTAACCGTTTCAGAACCGGTGAAATGCCCATAATAATAGGCGACTACGCAAGTACTTATAACACACTCGTAGTATTCGCAACCGAAATTGCGGGACTTTGGGAATTCTGCCCGCTTCCCGGCTCTGAGGTAATAGATCCCGATACCGGCAAGGTCGTAATTAACGAGCAGACCGGTAAAAAGGAAATTAACTACAATTCTCTTGCAAACGTAACCGCAACGGTAATGCTTCACGGCTGCGATAACATCAAGGCTGCGTGGACTTATCTCCAGTGGCAGACCTCCGCAGACGTTCAGGCGGACTACGGTAACAAGATGGTTGCTCTTATCGGTCCCTCTGCGAAATACGAGGCAGCGAACGTTAAGGCTATAGACAACCTTTCCTGGACTGCCAGTGAAAGAGACGCTATCAAAAATCAGATGGCTAACCTTTCAGCTATAGTAAACTACCCCGGTTCTTACATTATGGCAAGATATATGCAGTTCGCATTCCTTGACGCCGTTAATGACGGAGTTGATGCAGTAGATGCGCTTACTCAGTACATTGACGCAATCAATGCGGAAATATCACGTAAGCGTGAGGAGTTCGGACTACCGACCTTCACTGCAGACCAAGAACCGCCAACCAAACAACCCTCGAGTAAATAAGTAAGGAGAAAAAAGATGTCACAGACTAATACAGAGACTAAGCGTCCTGTACAGCGAGACGAAATGTCGAAATTAGCGTGGACATGGAAAGAGATGAAAAAGAATAAGACAGCGTACTTTATGCTTGCGCCGTTCTTTATCCTTTTCATAGTCTTCACCGTCCTGCCCGTATTTCTTTCGATGTTTCTGAGCCTTACGGACTTCAATATGCTGCAGATACCCGGTTGGCAGGGACTTTCGAACTTTACCCGTCTTTTCCTTGAGGACGAAATCTTTATGCTTGCGTGTCAGAACACGTTGATATTTGCAAGTATTACCGGCCCGGTATCATATCTTCTCTCTCTTTTGATAGCTTGGTTTATCAACGAGCTTCCTCCCAAGGTAAGAGCCTTGGTAACGCTTATATTCTATGCGCCCTCCATTTCAGGTCAGGTTTACCTTATATGGAAAACGCTTTTCTCGTCCGACTCTTACGGTTGGGCAAACGCAACGCTAATGGACCTTGGTATTATCACAACGCCAATTCTTTGGTTCCAGAACGCAGAATATGTAATGCCTCTTTGTATAGTGGTTGCGCTTTGGACCTCGCTTGGAACGGCATTCCTTTCGTTCATAGCAGGCTTCCAGACGATAGACCGTTCTATGTATGAGGCTGCTGCGGTTGACGGTATCAAGAACCGTTGGCAAGAGCTTTGGTATATAACCCTTCCCACGATGCGTCCGCAGATGATGTTCGGTGCGGTTCTCGCAATTACGAACTCATTCGGCTTTGGAGCAGTCGTTGACGCTCTGTGCGGATTCCCGTCAGTTGACTACGCTGCGCATACTATAATGCATCACCTTAGCGACTACGGCGGAGCCAGATATGAGATAGGTTACGCCTCGGCGATAGCCGTTGTGCTTTTCGTCATAATGTTCTCCTGTAACATTTTGATTAAGAAAGCACTTTCGAAGGTAGGTGAGTAATATGGCAAAAAAGTTAAGAACAAGAGGACATAGGGTCGTCCTTAACCGCTCTGCCGGAGGAGATTACGGCATATCCTTCGTACTCGTTATACTGGGACTGTTTATGTTCCTTCCTATGTATTACGTTGTTATTCAGTCGTTGAAGCCGCTTGACGAATTGTTTATGTTCCCGCCTCGCTTCTACGTTATGAGCCCCACGTTTGATAACTTTAAGGATCTCGTAACCCTTATGAGCGACTCTTGGGTGCCTTTCTCAAGATACATATTCAACACTGTGTTTATTACCCTGTGCGGAACACTCGGCAACTTGATATTCGCTTCTATGGCGGCGTATTCGCTTGCAAAGCTTCGCTTCCCCGGAAGAAACGCAATATTCCAGATTATCGTTATGTCGCTTATGTTCCACCCCACAGTCAACCAGGTAACCCACTTTATAGTTCTTTCATCGTTCGGCTGGATAGATACTTACCTTTCTATTATAGTACCCTCAATGGCAGGAACAATGGGACTTTACCTTATGAAGCAGTTTATGGAAACGTCAGTGCCTGATACGGTACTTGAATCTGCCCGTCTTGACGGAGCAAGTGAATTCCGTACCTATCTTACTATAGCGATGCCTATGGTTAAACCTGCTTGGCTGACTCTTATCATAGAGTGCTTCAAGGGACTCTGGAACTCAGGAGCATCAATTTATATTCACTCGGAAGAGCTTAAAACGTTCAACTACGCAATCAACCAGATTCTTGCGGGCGGTATTGCCCGTTCGGGAGCTGGCGCTGCGGCAACGGTTGTAATGATGATAGTTCCTATACTGGTATTCGTTCTTAACCAGAGCCAGATTATAGAAACGATGGGATCTTCCGGAATGAAGGATTAAGGAGGGAAATTATGAAAAGAATTACTAAAGTACTTATTCTTGCAATAGTAGCCGTAATGCTTTTCGGAACGGTATTCTCCTCCGCATCCGAACCGTACGATACTTACACCTATTCTATAGACGGCGAGCCGCTGAAATCTCCGCCTGCATATTCGGCTATGGACGATTTCAATGCTCAGGACGTAGGTCTCGGTGCATTTGGCAACCCCAATTTCTCTCTTGCCAGCGATATCGTTTCCGATGATGAAGCGAATATTTATATAGCAGACAGGGGAAATAACCGTATCGTAGTTTTGAACAAATTTTACGAAACGATTGCGACAATTTCGGAATACGTTGATGAAAACGGAAAAACTCAGGTTCTTAAAGAGCCCCAGGGCCTTTATGTAACCGACCCTAATAAAACCGCAAACGGCGAGAGCTATATATACGTTTGCGATACCGGCAACTACCGTATAGTAATTTTCGACAGAGATTACAACTACGTAAGGACTATTGAAAAGCCGGACAGCCCGGTGCTTACGGCTGCCGCATTCAAGCCTTGCTCGATAGCGGTTGATATCTACGGAAGAATATTCATAGTTTCCACTGCGTCCTACGAGGGCGTAATAGTTCTTTCCGGCGAAGGCGATTTCACGGGATTTATAGGCGCTCAGAAGGTTACCTATAGCCTTGTTCAGATGATTTGGCGCCGTTTCCAGACGAAAGAGCAGCGTCAGGCGCAGGAAAAGAATATCGCCACTGCGTATAACAACATCACGGTTGACGATAACGGATTCGTGTACGTTACCACCAATAGCACTAAGCTTGATGATATGACTCAGCAGCTGGGAGCTATAACCTCAAAAACCGCAACCTATTCTCCCGTAAAAAAGCTTAACTCTCAAGGCGTGGAGATAATGAAGCGTAACGGATTCTTCGATCCAGGCGGAGAGGTAGTTATTGACGCAAAGGACGTTTCTCAGATAACGGACGTTGCAATGGGCCAGGAGGGCTCTTGGACGATACTTGACCAGTCCCGTTCAAGACTCTTTACCTACGACCAGAACGGAAACCTCTTATTTGCCTTCGGAGATAAGGGCGACCAGCTTGGTAACGGTGAGTCGTTCGTGGGTATGACCTACCAGATAGTGGACGGTCAGTACAGACTTGTCGTTCTCGATAACGCTCAGAACGGATATAAAATCACCATATATACCCCCACGAAATACTGCGATACCGTTATTTCGGCGCTTCGCAACCAAAACGAGCATAACTATTCTGCCTCTATAACCTACTGGCAGGAGGTTCTTACTCAGAATAACAACTTCGACCTAGCCTATATCGGCATAGGTAAAGCGCTCTTCAATCAGGGTAAATATGAGGAAGCTCAGCAGATGCTTTCTAACGCATACGAAACCGAGAATTACTCTATGGCGTTCAAGGAGCTTCGGAAAGAGATAATTTCAAGATGGCTTCTCCCCATGGCGATAGTCTTGGTTGCAGTTATGCTGCTTGTGTTCAAGCTTCTCGGTAAGGCAAAGAAGAAAAACAAAGCCGTGTCCCTCAAGGTTGGCAAAAAGACCTACTGGGAAGAGCTTATCTACGTCTTCCATCTGGTATTCCACCCGTTTGACGGCTTCTGGGATTTAAAGCACGAGAAGAGAGGCTCGGTAAGAGCTGCAAGCACGTTTATCGGACTTTTGATAATAACCTTCTTTTATCAGGCGATAGGACAGGGCTATACCTTCAATCCGAGAGGCGATTTCTCGAACATATTCGTTCAGGTTTTTGCAATCGGCGTACCGGTTATCCTTTTCTGCGTTGCAAACTGGTGTCTGACTACGCTCTTTGACGGAGAAGGAAGCTTTAAGGATATTTACGTTGCGACCGGCTATTCCGTTGCGCCAGTAATTCCTTTCGTTATCGTGTCTACAATTTTAACGAACGTTCTTACAGTGGACGAAGGTTCTATAGTAACGATGCTCACTACGATAGGCGTTGTTTGGATGGCGTACCTTCTTTTCTTCGGAACGCTTGTAACTCACGACTATTCACTTAACAAAAACGTCATTACCATTCTTGGAACGGTAGTTGCTATGGCGGTTATTATGTTCGTAGCTATACTGTTCTCAAGCCTTGTAGTAAAAATGGCGATGTTTGTATTCACACTTATTTCCGAAGTCGGAAACCGACTATAAGCAGGAGGTAATAAAATGAATTTTAAAAGAATAATATCGACTGCTTTGACGGTGGTAATGATATGCTCATCGCTTCTTGCGGTGATTCCCGTGACTGCATCTGCGGCGAGCTCTGCGGATGTTAGTACAGGGGATAAAACGCTCTCTCTTGAGCAAATCAAAACTTTTGTAGAGAAGGGATACCTTGCCTACGATTACAAAACTGCAGAGGAAATGCTTGAAGCGGAAAAGGCTCTCGGGTATCTCGACTATGCGGCATCTGCCAACGGAAATTACGAAATATGGATAAATCGCTATACTGGATTCGTATATTACGTAAACCGTCTTACCGGTCAGATTCTTACGAGCAACCCCATTGACCCGCTTTCCGGCGCATCGACTGACGTTGAGCGTATGAAGCTTATGAGCCAGATAGAGATGACTTTCTCCGATGCGGCAAATGCAGGAAAAGTATATAACTACAACAGCGTTCAGTGGGCTTCGCTTTATTCTCAGATATCCGTAACCGAAATATCGGGCGGTCTCAGAGTTAATTATACTCTCGGAGATACCAGCACGAGATTTCTCGTTCCCGGAAGAATAACCGCTGAGAATTTCTTCAATTATATTCTCGAGCCTATGGTTACGAGATATGAAGAGCTGTTTTACGAGGCTATGGAGTCGGTAGATGAACCCGACAAAGCGTTTACCTTCTTCAATAACAGTAAAAAGTATGCAGCTTTCGTAAGATATAAAGATAAGGAATACGATGAATTCGTAGTTGATTCGGATAACCTTAAAAGATATCTTTCGGATACCGGCGCCGTTTACAACAATTCGAAATACGGCGTTGACGGTAATATGAAAACTGCGCTCAATTATTTGAACGGTGTTATAACCCAGATTGACGGTAAATTTTCACTTAATAATCTCAGAGAGTATCTCTTGGAGGACGGAAGCGTTGACCCTAAGAGCCAGTCCAGGTACGATACGATACTTGAAAGCTATCCTATTACAGCAACGACAGCGATATATGTCTTTGACGAGAGGTCATTCAATACGAATGCGGCGTCAACCCTGCGTACGTACTCAAACTACATTAAGAAATATTGCCCCGATTATACTATGGATATGATGTATGAGCACGAGGCAGAATGCGGATTTGAATACGTAGCATCTCAAAACCCCGTTGTAAGATGTGCGCTTGAGTATACCTTTAACGAGGACGGAAGTCTTTCGGTGGCGCTTCCCGCCAATTCGATAACCTTCGACCAGTCGGCGTATAACCTTGATAACATAACGCCTCTCCGTTATTTTGGATACGGTGATATGTCTAACGATGGATATATCTTCTTCCCGGACGGAAGCGGAAGCATTCTTGATTTTTCCGATTTCTATACAGATTCCAAGAAGGTAGCAACCGCCGTTTCGGCAAAGGTGTACGGTCAGGACTATTGCTACTCCGTTGTAACCGGTCAGCATAGGGAGCAGGTAACGATGCCCGTGTACGGTCTTGTATGCGAGGGAGAAGCAAACGCTAAAACCAAAACCCTATACGGAACCGACAGAGTTACCACGGGATATTTTGCAATAATAGAGGAAGGCGAATCGCTCGCAACCTTGACCCTTGCGTCAGGAGGAGAGAGCCATAAATATGCAAGCGTATATACGTCCTGCAATCCTTTCCCCACCGACAAATTTTCTACCGCTGCTCAGGAAAAGCCCTATACGCTGGTTTCTCCCAATAAATATACCGGTTCTTACGTTACCAGAATAGTAATGCTTACCGACAGTACGGTAGGAAACAAGAAATTCGGAGCAGGAAACTTCTACGATAGCAGCTACTCGGGTATGGCGGCGTATTACCGCAACTATCTGAAGTCAGACGGTACGCTTACGGCGCTTGAACTTGCAAACGAAAACGTTCCTCTTTATATAGAAGCGCTCGGAGCAATGACTATTACCTCTAAGTTCCTCACCTTCCCCGTGGAAAAGTCTATACCTCTTACAACGTTTGACGATATAAAGACTATGTTCAGTGAGCTTAACAAGGCCGAAGAAAACGTTAAAAAGGTAATTGACGAATATACTGCGCTTGCCGAAGCTGAGAAAAACGAGCTTCTCAAAACCGAATATCTTCATAAGGTATCTCAGTACGAATCTCTCATAGGAAATATTGAAGATATAAAGAATATCAATTTCAGACTTACCGGCTTTGCAAACGGCGGAATGTATTCGACCTATCCCGCTAAGGTAAAATGGGAGCGTGTTTGCGGAGGCAAGGATGGCTTTGCGGAAATTCTTGACGAAAGCGACAAGGTAAGCAAAGCGGGAAGCAATCTCGGTATATTCCCCGATTTTGATTTCCTTTACATCGGTAACACCTCTGCGTTTGACGGAGTTTCGAAGAAAGACTCTGCCTCAAAAATGGTAGATAACCGTTACGCATCAAAGCAGGTATATAATTCGGTTCTTCAGAAATTTGAAACCTTCTTTACTCTGCTCGTATCCTCGGATACTCTGCTTGAGCATTTTGAAAGCTTCAATGAGAAATTCTCAAAGAATAGCCCCAAGCAGCTGTCGGCGGCTACTCTCGGGTCCGATATAAACTCTAATTTTGACGTAGATAATACGGTAAACCGTGAGGATTCAAAGAATAACTCCATAGCTCTCCTTAAGAAAATGGTTACCGATAACGAGTATGAGGTTATGGTAGATAAGGGTAACGCTTACGCTATAAAGTATGCAACACACATACTTAACGCATCTACCGACTACAGTAATTTCAGATATTCCTCGTATTCCATACCCTTCGTGGGAATGATACTTCACGGATACGTGAATTATACGGGAGCGCCTCTTAACTACTCAGGTAATCCCGATTACGAGATTTTGAAGACCATAGAAAGCGGAGCAGCGCCCTATTATATACTTTGCTATCAGAACGCAGCGTATATGAAGGACGATAAGCAGCTGAATAAATACTACGGCGTTGACTATGCTACTTGGTATGACGAGATTCTTCTCACGTATCACGAGCTTAACACTGCGCTTAAGGACGTTCAGCTTTATCAGCTGGTAGACCATAAGACGCTTATAGTTGAGCGTACTGCCGAGGAAAAGGAGAAGGCTGCGAATTATGCGCTTCTCGAGGCAGAAATGCTCGAAATGCTTGACAGTCAGATTGCTAAGGCGGCAGACGATGCTATAGATTCTATAGCAAACAAACCCGAAAACTACGGCAAGAAGATAAAGGTAACCGTAGATGAAAAGGCAATCTATAAGCAGGTATCCAAGATTCTTGCGGATTACTCTGAGCTGTTTATAAGCGGAGCTGACACTCTCAATTCTAAGATTGCGGAAATAGCAGAAAAGTACGAGCTTGAATATGCCGGAGCTGATGAGAATTCGGTTCAGGTAAGCTTTGATGCGATTGAGTATGAAAGCAAGTATAAATTCAGCACAGACTCTCTTGCTACGTCCGGAAAGGACTACGAGAAAACCAATTATACCGTTGACAACGGAAACGTTGTTATGGTGACCTACACTAACGGTGAGAAAACCACCGTGTTTGTGCTTAACTACAATCTTTATTCGGTAAACGTGAAGATTGACGGCTCAGATGCAATTCCTCTTAAGAGCCTGGGCTACGTAAGAATTGATAAGTAAGGAGGGGCGTTAATATGAAACAAAAAACAAAATTAATGAAGAAAGCGTCCCTTGATGCAAGAAAGGCAAGGGCGGGATATCTTTTCGTCTTGCCGTTCATTCTCGGCATAGCGCTTATCTACATTCCCATACTGCTTGACTCTATCTGGTTTTCGTTCAACTCTCTCGGAACCGATATCATAGACGGTATTCCCGTTCAGACGCTTACGTTTAAGGGACTATACTACTACGATACTGCGCTCAGAGCCGACCCTAATTTCACTACGGAGCTTCTAGCCGGTATACAGCAGCTTTTGTTTGAGGTTCCTGCGGTAATTATATTCTCGCTCTTTATAGCGGTCGTTCTTAACCAGAAGATGCTTGGAAGAGCAACCTTCCGTGCAATATTCTTCGTTCCGGTTATTATATCCACGGGACTTATGGAATCAATAAACGCAAGTGACGTTATTACCGATGGCGCCCAAGGAGGTATTGATGACGGTTCGGGAAGCTCTGGCGGAACGGAGATAATCTCAGCGCTAGACATTCAGGCCTTGTTCGAAAATATGAAAGTAGGCGGTCAGCTCGTTGGGTACGTTGTAGATATAGTTAATAACGTTTATAACATTATAAACTACTCGGGCGTACAGATGCTTATATTCCTTGCCGGACTTCAGTCTATATCTCCTCAGATATACGAGGCGTCCCGTATAGACGGCGCTACCGGCTGGGAAACCTTCTGGAAGATAACCTTCCCGATGATTTCGCCTATGATTCTCGTAAATGCGGTCTATACGATAATAGACTCGTTTACACGCTCAACCAACCCAACGATGTCTTACATTACGAACAGTGTAAACGATACTGCGCTTTCAACGGCGATGTCGTGGATATATTTCATAGTTGTAATACTTATCATTGCGCTGGTTGCGGGCATAGCGTCAACGTTCATATTCTATCAGAGAAAGGATTAAGGAGGTAACAACGATATGGATGCAAAACCAAACGTTAGAAAAGAAACAAAAAACAGAATCCGCGTTGATTACGAAGGTAAGCTTTCTCTGCAAGAACGACTCAAAAGTAAAATAAAGGCGTCTGCAACCTGGATAAAGGGGGTTATAACGGTATTCCGCTTTATATTGATGCTTGGCGTATCGTTCGTAATTCTTTTCCCCTTCTTTGCCAGAATATCAAATTCCTTTATGTCAACCAAGGATATACTTGACTCCACGGTTGCGCTTATTCCCAAGAATTTCACTTTGGATATCTATAAATACATAATTTTAGATAATTCCTATTTTGAAGCAGTGCTTAACACGACCTTGCTCTCCTTGCTATGCGCATTTATCCAAACGCTTATAACCTGTCTTATAGGCTACGGTCTTGCGAAATTCAAGTTCAAGGGTAATAAACTTCTTATGGGAGCGGTTGTCGTAACGATGGTAATTCCTCACGCAACTCTTAACCTTTCGTTGATACAGCATTTCTCTCAGTTTGACTTGCTCAAGGTTATTTCCTGGGACTACAAGGGTATTATAGAAATATTAACGGGCGCTCCGCTTGACCTTTCCAACTCCTTCTGGCCCCTTGCGGTGCTGTCGGTATTTGGACTTGCGTTCAAAAACGGACTTTATATCTACCTTATGCGTCAGTTCTTTAAGGGCGTTCCCGATGAGCTTGAGGAATCTGCATACGTTGACGGTTCGGGAGTGTTCCGCACCTTCTTCCAGATAATTCTTCCTCTCTCAGTGCCTATGATGATAACGGTATTTCTGTTCTCGTTTTCTTGGCAGTGGACTGACCAGTTCTACACAAAGATATTCTTTACGGTTTTTGACGAGGAAACCAAGATATATCTTATGCCTGACGTATTCTCGAACGTTCCCGATAGTCTTTCCGCCGCAGTTGAAGCAGTTCCCAAGTATGCAACTGTAATCCGTAACACTGCCGGTATGATGATAATTATGCCTCTTGTAATAGTATATCTCTTCTGTCAGAGATATCTTGTTCAGGGTATAGAGCGTTCCGGCCTTGTAGGATAATAAAACAAAACCAACTCTGCCGCAAAAGGCAGAACAACAAAATTTAGGCAGAGATACTGCGAAACGGTATCTCTGCCTTCTTTTTTATAAAAGTCAAAAACCTACATTTTTCAACTAATAACAGTATCATTTTTTCGTTATAAAGGTTAAAAAACAAATATCAGATAGCGGAATATGCGTATTTTTGAATATATGCTTTAAAATCGGCAGGGTATGAAAAAATGTCATATCAAAAACTATTGACTTTTGTTTAATAAAGTAATATAATAGGAACATCTTTCAAAAACAAATTGCCAAAACGGCAGAATGGAGATTAAAATGAAAAAGACAGTTTCAAGAGTACTTTGTCTTGTACTCGCACTCGCAATGATGGTTCCTTTATTCGCATCTTGCGGTTCTACCATCGAGGTTCCCAAATTTTCTGATGACACAATAAAAATAGGAGTATCAGGGCCCCTTACCGGTGCAGCTGCCGTTTACGGAGTTGCTGTTAAGAACAGCGCTATGCTCGCTATCAGCGAAATCAATGAAAAGGGTGGACTTAACGGCGTACTGTTCTCGTTCCAGATGTACGATGACAAGCACGACCCCGCTCTCGTTCCTCAGGGATATGCAAATCTCGTTGAGTCGGGAATGCAGCTTTCTCTCGGTACTGTAACCACCAAGCCCGGTCTTCAGTTCAAGGAGCTTTCCAAGGACGATAATATGTTCGTACTTACTCCCTCGGCATCGGGCGATGATATTCCCGAGTACTCAAACGCATTCCAGATGTGCTTTGCAGATTCCAACCAGGGAACTGCTTCCGCAGAGTTCTTTAACGAGAACTACCAGGGCAAGAAAATAGGCGTATTTTACAAGTCCGATGACGAGTATTCTACCGGTATTCGCGCAAAGTTCCTTGCAGCTCTTAGCGCAGACCTTAAGGCAGGCCTTAAGGAAGCATCCTTCAAGGGTGAAGAAAACCAGTTTGATACTCAGGTTAACACCCTCAAGGATTGTGACGTAATCTTTATGCCCATTTACTATACTCCCGCTTCTCAGTTTATGAAGGCAGCAGTAGGCAAGGTAGATAACAAGGCTGTTTACTACGGCTGTGACGGACTTGACGGTATTGATGCAATAAAAGGCTTTGATATCACTACCATTCCTCAGGAAGTTTCCTATCTCTCTCACTTTAATTCTAACGCTCAGGAAGGCGCAGCAGCAGACTTTATAGCAAAGTACAACGAAGCATTTGATGAAGAAAAAGAGCCTGTTAACCAGTTTGGCGCAGCAGCTTACGACTGTGTTTACGCTATCTACGAGGTTCTTAAGGCTGCAGTAGATGCAGGCGCAACCATTGACGGTTCTACCTCTGCAGCTGACCTTTGCTCACTTCTTAGCATTGCGTTTGCCGGCGGATACGAGTTCCACGGAATTACCGGTAAGGCAGAGGCAAACGGCAAGTCCAACATCAGCTGGAATGCTGACGGATTTGTAAACAAGAAGGCTGAAAAGTATATCGTAAAGGCTGCCGACTGATAAATTTTCTTAATAAAATAAGTTTTTGACAGTTTGCTGACGCAGAATTTCTGCGCCGGCAAATTGTTGTGATACGGAAAAGGACGTTTTATGGATTTTTTAATTACTTTAGTTAACGGATTGAGCCTTGGCGGCATTTACGCTATGATAGCTCTCGGTTATACTATGGTTTACGGTATCGCAAAAATGCTTAACTTTGCGCACGGTGACATAATAATGGTTGGCGGATATATGATACTTATTTTCGCTACCGTAAATCCGATACTTGCGCTTATCTTATCGATTGTCTTTTGCGTTATCCTGGGTGTTACTGTTGAGCGTGCGGCGTATAGACCTTTGCGAGGCGCTTCTCCCCTTGCGGTTTTGATTACCGCTATAGGTGTCAGCTATTTGCTCCAGAGTCTTGCGCAGATAATATTCGGCGCAGCGCCTCAGTTTATAAACATCGCAAATCTCGGATATCTAGTTATAGGTGAGCTTCAAATCGGATATCATACTATTATTACCCTTGCGGTAACCGTAGTGGTAATGGTTTTACTTACTATGTTTATCAACCTCACGAAAACGGGAAGAGCTATGATAGCGGTTTCCGAGGATAAGGACGCCGCTCGCCTTATGGGTATCAACGTTAATTTTATTATTATGATAACCTTTGCTGTCGGCTCTGGACTTGCGGCTACGGCAGGATTTCTCGATTTGCTTCGTCCCTCAGCAACTATAATGCCTACGTACGGAGCGCTGCCCGGTATCAAAGCATTTACCGCAGCGGTAATAGGAGGAATAGGCTCTATTCCCGGCGCAATGCTTGGCGGAATACTTCTCGGTGTTGTTGAATGCATTTGTAATTCAATCCCTGCAATAGCTCCGTTTACCATAGCTATAGAATTTGCAATACTTATTATCATACTTCTTGTAAAGCCTAACGGTATTCTCGGAAAGAAGAGAAGGGAGAAGGTGTAATATGAACGATAAGAAAATACTATCACCCCGAACCTTCAGCCTTCGTTATTACGTCAATTATATGGCGATAGGCTTGATAACCGCAATTTTGGCAATACTTTCGTTTGCGGGCGCCCTGCCGCAGTCAACGCTCTTTATGCTTGAAACGATTTCTATGAACATCGTTCTTGCAATATCCCTTTCGCTTGTGGTAGGCTTTCTCGGCGAGCTTTCGCTTGGACACGCAGGATTCGTCTGCATAGGAGCGTATTTTGGCGGTTTTGTGGCAATTATTCTTGACAGATATACCGTATTTGAAGGAAATGGAATAGTTGCGTTTTTGATAGCGCTTGCGGTAGGAGCTGTAGTTGCAGGCTTCTTTGGATTTTTGATAGGTCTTCCTGCGCTCAGGCTAAAAGGCGACTACCTCGCTATCGTAACCCTAGCATTCGTTGAAATCGTTAAAACGATATTTGAAAACATCACTGTCGCAATAGGAGAACCCAGTGAAGAAAACAAGCCTATTATAGATGGCCCTGTCGGAATAAAAACCAAGGATATCCGTATGGACCAGGATTACCTCTTTATCATAGGCTTTATAGTAGTTCTCATCACTATGGCGGTTATACAGAACCTTATCCGTTCGAAGCACGGACGTGCGATAACGGCTATAAGAGATGATGAAATTGCCGCAAGAGCAACGGGCATTAACGTAACTAAATATAAGCTTGTAGCATTTATCATTTCTGCGGTTTTTGCAGGAATGGCGGGTGTTCTTTTCAGCTACGGTAATTTCTCTGTTTCTGCCGCAAATTTCGACTACAATTACTCTATAGAAATTCTCATTATGGTCGTTCTCGGAGGAATGGCGAGCATAAACGGCGCAATAATATCGGCAACCGTTATAACCTACCTCAATATTCAGCTTCAGAATATTCTCGTAGGAGACCTTGCTATTCTAAAGGATATAATATATTCGCTTATCCTCATTCTGATAATTATATATAATAATGCGCCTAAGCTTAAGAACGTCAGAGAAAAGTACAATTTGAAGCGTCTTGTGGATTATATACGCTCTAAGGTTTTCAAGAACTCGTATCACTATGCCGATGATGACGATGCTTGGAGCAAAATACCTACGAAAATTGAGATGAACGAAATTATTTCTACCGATATCATCGTAAATGAAAGCACGAAAAATCCGGACAAGGAGGGCGAGTGATGGCAGAGTACGTACTTGAAACCAAAAATCTCGGCATTTCCTTTGGCGGACTTAAAGCTGCGCAGAACGTAAATCTGCAAGTAAAGAAAAATGAGATATACGGTCTTATAGGGCCGAACGGAGCCGGAAAAACCACAGTTTTTAACATGCTGACGGGCGTTTATAAGCCGACCACCGGAACGTTTTATTTGAACGGCGAGGACCTTACCGGCAATTCTCAAGAAATTATAAATCACAAGGGAATAGCAAGAACCTTCCAAAACATCAGACTATTCAACAATATGACGGTCATAAGAAACGTAATGGTAGGGCTTCATAATCTTCCCGAGTACAAATGCGGACTTATACCGACTATTCTGAGATTTTCAAAGCAGTTTAAAACCGAACGCAAAATGGTAATGAGAGCAGAAGAAATACTTGATATTTTCGGGCTTCTCGAGCTAAAGAACACTCTTGCGTGCAACCTTCCCTACGGAAAGCAGAGAAAGCTTGAAATTGCGAGAGCGCTTGCAACAAATCCTACGCTTCTTCTTCTTGACGAGCCGGCAGCAGGAATGAACCCCCAGGAAACCGCCGAGCTGATGGATACCATTCGCTTCGTGCGAGATAACTTTGATATGACAATACTGCTAATAGAGCACGATATGAGTCTTGTCAAGGGAATATGTGACAGAGTAACAGTCCTCAATTTCGGAACTACACTTGCTGACGGTAATACCGATGAGGCTCTCTCAAATCCCGAGGTAATAAAAGCCTACCTCGGTGACGACTAAGGAAAGGAGAACTGAAATGGCATTACTTGAGGTACGTGACCTGGAGGTCAATTACGGACTTATCAAAGCAATAAAAGGAGTCTCCTTTGACGTAAACGAGGGCGAAATTGTGGCGCTTATCGGAGCAAACGGCGCCGGAAAAACAACCATAATGCACGCTATAAACGCCCTTATTCCCAAAGTGGCGGGAAGCGTGAGTCTTGAAGGCTCGGATATAACACATATTCCGGCGCATAAGCTCGTATATATGGGACTTGCTCAGGTTCCCGAGGGCAGAAGAATATTTCAGGAGCTGACTGTTCTTGAAAATCTGCAAATGGGATACTATATAAAAAAGGACAAGGCAGAGTACGCTGCAAAGCTTGAAGAAATGTATTCTCATTTCCCGATTCTTGCCGAGCGTAAGAACCAGATAGCCGGAACGCTTTCCGGCGGAGAGCAGCAGATGCTGGCGATGAGCCGAGCGCTTATGTCAAGCCCCAAGCTACTCCTTCTTGACGAGCCGAGTATGGGACTTTCTCCGCTTTACGTAAATACTATTTTCGATATGATAAAGACTGTAAACAGTATGGGAACGACAGTTCTTCTCGTTGAGCAGAACGCAAAAAAAGCGCTCTCCATAGCCGATAGAGCTTACGTTCTTGAAATAGGCAAAATGGTAAAGCAGGGAACGGGCGCAGAGCTTCTTGCCGATGATTCTATCAAAAAAGCATATCTCGGCGGCTAACTCCAACCCACAAAAACGAAAAAAGCCCGGGGCTTTTATCTGTAAAATTAAAAAGTGAATAAAGCTTAGGCAGAGGCGCCGAATATAAAGCGTCCTTGTCTAAGCTTTATTTTTATACTTTTAAAAGGATAAAAGATTATCTCTTTTTGAGGTACTTTCGCATATCGACAGCACACGCAAGAAGAATAATAAGTCCCTTTATTATATAAAGCATATTCTGGTCAACGGAGAGGAAATTGAGTCCTACGAATATTATCTGAAGCAAAAGAACGCCCACGATAATACCGCTTATCTTGCCCGTTCCGCCAACGAATGAAACACCGCCTATAACGCAAGCCGCAATAGCGTCACTCTCATAGTTGAGTCCGGTATACGAAGCCGCAGAGCCGATTCTTGCTCCGTCAATAAAGCCTGTAATGCCATACATAATACCGGCAAGCATAAACACTAAAAGAATTGTTTTAAAAATATTAACACCCGAAACTCTTGCTGCTTCTTCGTTAGAGCCAACGGCAAACATATTCTTTCCGAAAACCGTCTTGTTCCATATAAACCACATAATAACGGTAATTATAATAGAATACAAAACGTATTTCGGAACGGAAATGCCGCCAACCTTAAAAAGAGGGCCGCTTATAAAGTCGGTGTAGGAAGGGTCAAGGCCTGATAGGGTTTGACCGCCGTTGTTGCCTATTTGAAGATAAAGCAGAACGAGACCGAAAATTATCAGCTGAGTTGACAGCGTAACTATAAAGGGGTGGAGCTTGAATTTTGCTACGAAAAAGCCGTTTACAAGACCTATAACAGCGCCCACAGCCATAACTATCAAAAGAACCGTCCATATAGGAAAAACCTTAAAGGCGGGGAACATCTTGTTAGCATATCCGGTCATTTGAAGAAGGGAAGCGGATATGCAGGCGGTAAGTCCAACGGCTCGTCCTGCGGAAATATCAGTACCGCTAAGGACTATTGCGCCGCCTATTCCGAGGGCTATAGGGAGCTTAGCCGCAGTTAAAGAAATGATATTAATTATCGAAGGGGCAGAGAGGAATCTCGGTTGCATAACAGCTATAACGACAATAGCAAGAGAAATAATGATAAACATAGCGTTATCAAGAATAAAATCCTTGCTTTTTTTGAGCTTATCCTCCCGTGAAAGCGCCTTAAAATCGGAAATTTTTGCTTTTATATTTGAAATTTTTCTTTTGGAATAGGCGGCAATCGGATTTGCAGTATTTTTTTCTTCACTCATAAAATTCTCCTATTTGCTGGCAAGCTCCATAATTTTTTCCTGAGTAGCCTCGCTTCGCATAAGCTCTCCGGATACTCTTCCTCCGGCCATAACGATAATTCTATCGCAAATTCCGAGCAGCTCGCCCATCTCGGAGGAAACGACAATTATCCCCTTTCCCTCGGTTGCAAGCTCGATTATGAGCTTATATATTTCATATTTAGCTCCAACGTCAATTCCCCTGGTCGGCTCGTCTAGCATAAGGACGCTCGGATTTGTGATTAGCCAGCGTGAAATTATGACTTTTTGTTGATTTCCGCCCGAAAGATTTTCGATTTTTGTTTCTTCGCTCGGTGTTTTTATCTTTAGTTCTTTTATCTTCGCTCTCGTTTCCTTAACCATCTTTTTGTGGGATAGAAGGGGACCCGTGCGAAATTTTTTGAGGCTTGCTATCACCGTATTTTCGAGAATTGAGAGTATTGAAAATATACCGGTGCTTCGCCTTTCCTCAGTAACGAGCGCAAATCCGTTCTTAATTGCGTTGCCGGGGCGTTGATTGATTACAGGACGTCCTAAAACCGAAAGATTTATACTCTCCGTCCTTCTTAATCCGAAAATACTTTCGAGGGTTTCGCTTCTTCCTGAGCCGTCAAGTCCGGCTATCCCAAGAATTTCTCCTTCGTGTAAACAAAAGCTTACGTTTTTTAGTCCTGCGTTTTTCGAATACAGATTTGACACCCGCATAAGCTCCTTACCGGGAGAGTTAGTCTTTTCGGGATATCTGTTACTAAGAGTTCTTCCTACCATCAGTCGTATAATTTCATCGGTAGTCAGCTCGCTTGCCGGCTTTGTAGTTATATGCTTCCCATCTCTCATAACGGTAATTTCATCGCATATACGCAGTATCTCGTCCATCTTGTGAGAAATGTAAATGATTCCGCACCCGCTTTTTTTGAGACCTTCTATTATTGAAAAAAGCTTTTCCGCCTCTTCTTCTGTAAGCGAGGAGGTCGGTTCATCGAAAACGATAACCTTTGAGTTATAGGAAACTGCCTTTGCTATTTCAATCATCTGTCTGCGTGAAACTGAAAGGTTTTCCATTTTTTCTTTGGGATTGACGTCAATACCAAGCTTTTCAAAAGCGTCCTTTGTCATTTCGTAAAGCCGTTTTTCGCTCGTAAGAGGAAAATAGGGAGAAATTTTAGGATATCTACCTAGGAACATATTGTCCATAACCGAGAGCTTCATAGCTTGATTTAATTCCTGATGCACCATAGCGACACCGTTTGAAAGCGCTTCCTTTGCGTTGTGGAATTCGACCTCATCGCCCATAAGGGTTATTTTTCCCGAATCCTTTTTATAAACGCCGAAAAGGCATTTCATAAGTGTGGATTTTCCGGCTCCGTTTTCACCCATAAGAGCGTGAACGCTGCCTCTTTTGAGAGTCAGTCTGGCGTTATCGAGGGCTTTAACGCCGGGAAAGCTTTTGCATATCCCCTCCATAACGAGCAGCTCCTCACAAATCTCCTCGGTATCGGTAATATCGGTATTCAAGCTAATCATCTTCTCCCGTGTAAGCCGCATAAGGAATATTTATTCTCCACTCTCCGATAATATTGCTTTCCTCAATACCGAAGAAGGCGTCCTTTTGACCGTCAAGGTTAGTCAGAATAGTTGTGATAATGGTTGCCATTCCGGCGGCGTCCTGTTTTATCGTTCCCGCCATAACGCCTGCGTTGATTTTTGCCTTAGCCGCTTCGGTTGCGTCTATACCGAAAACGGGAATAATTCTTCCGCCCGTCTTGTTATAGCCGGATTCGTTAAGCGCAGCGATAGCACCGAGAGCCATTTCGTCATTGTTAGCGATAATAAGCTCAACCATATTTCCTGTTTTTTCGCTGTAAGCTGAAAGAATCGTTTTCATATAATTGTTAGCCGCAGCGTTAGACCAGTTGCCGTCCTGGTCAACGAGATAGCCGTCAGTGTTTTTCGAGTCGTAAAATACGAGGCTTGGCTTTCCCGCATCGTTAAGGATTTTGTTAGCGTCCTCAACGGCGTAACGGGTTCTTGCCTCGGCTTCGGCGTTACCCTGCTGGCCTTTAAAAAGGCAGTAGCTTATTTTTCCGTCCTTATTAATATCGAGGCTTGAATAGTTATCCTTAACGAAATTTCCGATAAGCTCGCCTTGCATATGGCCCGCCATTTCATAATCGGTTCCAACGAAGAAGCATTTTTCATAGCTTTTTATCGTCTCCTCGCTTACCGAGCGGTTAAAGAAGATAACGGGGATATCTGCCGCCTTTGCCTTTGAAATTATCGTCTTCGCAGCATCGTCAGAGCCGGTATCAACGATATTGACGATAAGCATTTTAGAGCCCTTCGCTATAGCCGTGTCCACCTGCTCGGTTTGCGTGGACTGATTACTGTTTGCGTCATAATTGTGGAAATTTATGTGATTTGCCTGAAGTATTTTGTCCATCTCTGCCCGAACGCTTGATATATAAGTGTCACTGTAAGTGTAATAGAGGACGGAAACCTCTCTTTCGGACGAGCAGCCGCAGGATAAGAGAGTAAATGCGGAAATAGAAATAACCGCAAGTATAAGTGCCGTAGATATTATTTTTTTCAAAAAATCACCGCTTTCTCATTTTTCGTTTGATAATGCTATTTTCTCCCGTAAATGCATTGATATACATTTTTTCTCGTTTTTTTCGAGATACTTGAAAAAGTCAAGCGAAAATGTTAAAATAAATATAAAAGATAAAGAAAGGAGATAAGCCTTTGATAAAAACCGATATTTTCGTTCCCGAGAAATATTGCGAGAGCGATATAAAAAGCGCTCTTGCCGAAAGTCTGCCGATAGAAAAAAGCGAAATTCTCGGACTGCGCATTTTGAAGGACACCCTGTCCGTAGATAAAAACAAGGGTGTTTTCCGCCGTCTTAGCGTTGGTGTCTCCTTTTCTTCTGAGAGGGAAGCGGGGCTTCTTAAAATGAAAAAGAAGGTCTTTGCCGCCCCGGAATATAACCTTGTGATTCCGAAATCCCAAATGAAAAGCCGTCCGGTAATAGTGGGAAGCGGGCCTGCGGGGTTGTTTTGCGCCCTCGTACTTGCCGAAGCGGGAGCAAAGCCGATAGTTCTTGAAAGAGGGCTAAATGTAGACGAGCGAATAAAAAAGGTAAGCGTCTTTGAAAAAATGGGAATTCTCGACCCGGAATGCAATATTCAGTTCGGAGAGGGAGGAGCGGGAACCTATTCGGACGGTAAGCTGAAGGTCGGCGGTATGGACGAGAAAAAATACTACGTGCTCTCGGAATTTGTCGCCGCAGGCGCCGATGAAAATATAACCTATTCCACGTCAGCGCATCTCGGAACGGATAGGCTTTCCTCAATAGTCAAAAATCTTCGCAATAAAGCCGTGTCGCTGGGCGCCGAGTTTATTTTCGGAGCAAAGCTCGTTGATATAAAAATTGAAAACGGAGCCGTCAAGGCCGCAATTTACGAAAAAGACTCGGAGAAATTTTCAATATCGGCAGACGTCCTTATACTTGCGCAGGGTCATAGCGCAAGGGATACCTTCCAAATGCTGTTTAAGAAAGGCGTTTTGATGCAGCCGAAGGGCTTTGGCGTAGGAATGCGCATCGAGCACCCCCGTGAATATATAAACAGACTCGTCTACGGAAATTCGCACGCCCCCGAGCTTCCGACTGCGTCTTATCATCTCGTAACACATCTTCCCTCGGGCAGAAGCGTCTATAGCTTCTGTATGTGTCCCGGCGGAATTGTGGTTGCAGCAGCGTCCTCGGAGGGCGGAGTGGTAACCAACGGAATGAGTGAGCATAGCAGAATGGGTGAAAATTCCAACGCCGCCATTCTCGTTTCGGTTTCAAGTGAAGATTTTGGCTCTGAGTCACCGCTTGCGGGGCTTGAATACCAAAGAAAAATAGAAGAATTGGCGTTTTTGTCAGCAGGCTCTGATTATAAAGCTCCTGCTGTGGCTCTCGGTGAGCTTTGCGAGGGCGCTTTGACTTTACCTCAAAATGCGGTTAAGCCAACCTATCCGAGAGGCGTTGCTCACGTTTCTTTAAAGGAATATCTTCCCGATTATATAACGGAATCGCTCAAAGCGGGTTTTGCCGACTTTGATAAATGGCTGCCGGGATATTATCTGCCCGAAGCGGCGCTGACCGGCCCCGAAACTAGAACGACCTCGCCCGTGAGAATAATGAGAGAGGAAAATTTCGAGTCCCGATCTCTTAGGGGACTTTATCCGATAGGCGAGGGCGCAGGGTATCCCGGCGGAATAGTTTCCTCGGCGTATGACGGAGTAGGGTGTGCGCTGACGGTAATCCAAAGTGTTCATAATTAGGCTATAATGCACATAAAAAAAGAAAATATTTATTAAATAATACAATTGACTTTCCCGTGTGCATTATGATAAAATTAAGTGTAGTTATATGTGCTTAAAAAAGCATTTAAAACGGTGGTAATTGTGAAATCAATAGCTAAAGAATTGCGCTCATCGCAGCGTTCGTAGCTGCTTTGTGTCTGTCTATATTTGCTATTGCGTCCTGCGGAGCGCGCGAAATAGTCGGGCTTACCTTTCTTGATAGCGAGGTCGAGTACGATGGAGCAGAGTATACGGTAGAGGTTTCGGGGCTGCCCGAGAGCGCAACCGTAACCTACTCCCCCGAAGGGCCCTATAAGAACGCAGGTGAGTATCAGATAACCGCAACGGTAAAGCAGGAGGGCTTTGCAGATAAGACTCTTACCGCAAAGCTTACAAGACTTACACCGAGCTTGCGATAGAGATTTGCGAGAGAAATAATATAGATATAGTAATCGCTACGATTCCCAACTGCCCGGTTCAGGACAATTCTTATAAGAACGCAGATGTTCTTAACGGCGAGGGCATATTTGAGGAAGTTGAATACCGTGTAATCGATTTTGCTCACGCAGTAGTAAGTGACGTATTTGACCCGTCGATTATAGACAAAGAGGATTACGGTGAAAAGGGTACGAACAAAACCGGCTACGACTGGTATGACGGAATGCTCCATAGCGATATAGTTCACCCGGCTTTACCCGGAGCAAAGGGACTCTATATGCAGTTTATCCACGATTTCCCGGAGATTGCGGGCGGAATTGGAAGCGAAACCTATGAAAAGGCTCTTGCTTCTGTCGGCGCAGGAACGGAAATGGTACTCCCAAAGCCCGCTACTATCGGTGACGAGCAGATAATAACCTTTACTGCTGATATTAACGGTAAGTACGGCAATAGTACGCTCAAGATAGGAAACGGCGGAACTGCCGAGGGCTCGACCTGGGTTGAGATAACCGGAAAGACGGCTGCCGCATATATGATGATAGGCGGCGAAGCGGTTCGTCTTAGCGAAGAGGTGATTACTCATAACGTAATAGTGGACCTTCGTCTTGCGGTTAAGATACACGTTGCCGGAGGTAAAGCGAAAATTTCCTTCTATTCGGTAGGAGAAGAGAAGGTAACGCCGGACAATAAAGGTGGGTTTACCTATAGCTCCGAGCTCTTCAGCTTCGAGGCGGAATGGGCAACCGTTGGAAATCTCTTTGCAGTTTCCGAGGGAATGGCTCTTCAGAATGCCGAGCTTCGCTGGCGCACCTGGTAATTAATGTTACCATAACTTAAATAATAACATTCTTGGGGTTACAGATATGATTTTCTTTGGATTTTATGCCTTTAACCTCATAGTCTTACTTTTTGACTACAACTTTAAAGTTATCCTAGGCAATTAAATTTCGTTATGTACATTTTTAAAAAAATATGTTAATATATACTTGTCGGAAATACCTTTTGGAAAAATTCCGAAACGTTTTTCCGAAACATTTAACAGTAATGTGGAGGTTTTATGAAAAAGATAGGAATTTTATTATCTCTCATAGTGCTTGGCATTATCACCGTAATGACTCTTGCGTCCTGCGGAGAGCCCGAAATAGTCGGGCTTACCTTTGCGGATAGCGAGGTCGAGTACGATGGAGCAGAGCACACGATGGAGGTTTCGGGGCTGCCGGAGGGCGCAACCGTAACCTACGCACTCGAAGGGCCCTATAAGGACGCAGGTGAGTATCAGATAACTGCAACGGTAAAGCAGGAGGGCTTTGCAGATAAGGTGATTACCGCAAAGCTTACTATAAGCCCCAAGGCAGTAACCGTATCCTATTCGGGCCTTAGCTTTAAGGCAAACGGAGAGGTGCCTGAGATAACCTATACGGTAAACGACCTAATTGAAGGCGATACCGTAGAGCTTGAATTTGATTTTGGAGATTGCGACTTTACCGAAACCGGTGACGGCTACACCTTTAAGGCAAAGAGCAAAAATCCCAACTACACGCTCAAAAAGGTTTCTGCCGAAAAGGAATTCGAGCTTGTTGAAAACGTACATACCGTTTACTACGACACCGGTGTTGAGGGTGTAACGCTTGATCCCGAGGAGGAGGTAAACGATAACGGAAGAATCCGCGCTCCCAGGTCAATTAACAATTCCGGCTATGATTTCCTCGGCTGGTTTAACGGCGAGGAGCAGTGGGATTTTGACAATGACAGAGTAAAGGGCGATATGACGCTCGTAGCTAAATGGCAGCCCAAGACGTATACCATAAGCTATCAGCTTAACGGCGGCGTTAACTTCGCAGACAACCCCAAAGCCTTTGTTTTTGACGTAGGTGCGGAAATTTACGCTCCCAAGAAGGAAGGCTATATATTCCTCGGCTGGTATTCCGACCGTGAGCTCACAACTCCCGCAAAGGAGCTTGCTCCCAAGGCGGTTTCGAAGGACGTAACCCTGTTTGCAAAGTGGAGCGAGGTTGACTATACTAAGATTATAAGCGGCGCAAATCTTGACGCAGCTATAGTTTCGGATAAAACTCTCGTTAACGGAAGATTCAGATACACCCTTTCCGCAAATATAACCTCCTTTGCCGATAACGGCGTGATACGCATAGGCAGAGGCTTTGGTGCGCGAGACGGAAGCTATGTTGAAATAACCGCAACCGAAATCCGTGTAATCACCATCGGCGAAGGTGAGAAGAAAATCGTTCAAAGCAAGAAGCATAGCAGAAACGTGCAGTGCTATTTTGCTGTTGACGTAACCGTAAATGCGGGCAAAGCGTCCGTAACCTTGCATACTGTTGACGGAGCCTGCACACAGAGCTTTGATTTCCTTGGCAGAAACGGCGAGATCTTTGCTTCTATGGAAAACGCAACCTTGAAGGACGTTAATTTCGGCTGGGCTGATAATGCCGTAACGGCTCCCGTTTGGGTAATCGGCGGTGCGGATATCGGCTCTAACCAAAGCAATAGCTGGACGACTCAGCTCGTAACCGAAAAATTCGATGACGTTATGTTTATCGGTGTAAACGGCGCAACAAGCACAGATGTTCTTGCCGCAACCAAAGAGGCTCTTAAATCCTCCGTGCCCGAATACATAATCTGGTCGTTTTCTAAGGAATCCGGAACGGCGTACGAGGCAAATCTCGCCGAATTCCTCACTCTTTGCGATGATAAGCAAATAATCCCGGTTCTCACGACTCACCTTGAGGCTGAGGATTCCGCAAATGCTGCAAAGAATAGCAGTGTAAAGACCTCCGAAAGAAAATATATAGATTTTGCTGCGCTCGCTTCGGATAGCCGTATTTATCAAAACGGTGCGTACACCGAGCACGGAGCAAAGGCTATGATGGCAAAGCTCTTCGTTGATTTCCCCGAATTTATAACTCCCACGACTCCTATAAGAACCGAGAGCGCTGACGTTCTTAACTATACGACAGGAAAGCTTCTTCTTGACGGTGGCAGGGATAACAGAGTAAGAGACGGAAAGCACCTTATATTTACCGCAAAGCTTGACGGAACTCTTGGCGAGCAGGAAACGGTATCCGTAGGCCACGGTCAAAACACCAATTATAGCAACTGGGTGGAGATAACCGGCAAAAACCTTTTGTTCTACTATTTAGACGGAGCATATAAAGCCGGAGACGTGGCTAAACCCCAAAGCACTACGCGCCATAACCTCACGATTAAAAACTATATCACCGTTATCATTTCAGCCGATGACGATAGGCAGGGCGACCTCGTAACGATAGTAACCGAGGGCGGTTCGTTTACAAAAAAGGTTGACTGGAACGCTTCGAACGGTGCTATATTTGCAAGTGTGTCGGGAGCTGAGCTTACCGATGCAAAGATGAACTGGACCTGCGTTGACTATACCGAGGATATATGGCTTATCGGAGCCTCCTTCTTCTCGCTCGGCGCAGACAACCGTTGGCCCTATTATCTCTACGAGGATAAATACGATGACAATATCTTCATCGCAGGACTTGGAGGAATGAACGGTCCCGAGGGAATTGACGAGCTGAAATATTCGCTCTCCACAGGTCACACTCCCAAGGCTCTTGCTTGGGGCGTTGGAATGAATGACGGCGCAGACAAGGGAACGATAAGCCAGTCTTACTACGATTCGCTTCTCGAGCTTATGGAAATATGCGAGGAGAACGGCATAAAGCTCTATATTATGACGATTCCCACCACGACAAAATACGATAATACCTACAAAACCAATTTCGTACTCGACAAAACAGGAGATTTTGCTAACTATGATTACGAAGTAATCGATATCGCCAGAGCGGTAAATGCAAAGGTAAACCCAGGCTGGTATGACCATATGCTTTCCTCCGATGAGGTTCACCCAAACAGAATAGGCGCAAGAGCCTTCTATTTGCAGTTCCTTTGCGATTTCCCCGAGCTTATGGGCGGAATAGGCGCAGCTGTATATGAGAAAACGCAAAAGACGCTCACCGCAGGCTCCGTAATTAAAGTTGAAGAAAACGAGAACGCAAAGCGCCAGTCTGCTATAGTATTTTCTGCCGATTTCTTCGGTAGCTCGCTTTCCGGCACTATTGAAATAGGAAACGGCAAGGGCTCCGAGGGCTCTAGCTACGTAGCTATAGACAAGGATTACGTTAAGGTATATACCATAGAAAACGGTAAAAAGGTTCTCGTATGCGAAGCTCATAACCAAGCTGATATGAAGGACCTTGTAAACGTAGCAATCCACGTAAACGGAAGCAAGGCTAAGATATCCATTATGTCCTCGGCTGAAAAGAATTACGATCCAAACAACGTCACGGTATTCAGCGTTGAAACCTACTGGAGCGCAGTAGGCGATGCTTACGCATCTGTTACAGGTCAGTCATTAACAAACGCAAATCTTAAATGGCATACCTGGGAGGATTAATATATGAAATCAAAGACGGTAATGAACGGAAAAGGAGAGCAGCTTTTGCTCTCCTACATCGCAGCTAAAAATGAAAAGGTTTGGATTATCGGCGGCTCCGAAATTTCGGCAGTCAATGCGGAAAGCTGGACGTATCAGCTTACTAGCGAGGGCTTTTTTGGATTTCTTCTCTTTTCGTGCGAGAGCGCCGAGGCTGCTTTAAGCGATGTTTGCGAGGCGCTTGAGAGCAGTAAGCCTCTTTATGCGGTATGGTCTTTTACCGAGAGCTGCGAGGCGTTCGTTTCACTTTGTGAAAAGTGTGGCGTTGAGCCGGTCCTCACCACCGATTACAGAAATACCGAGCATAATAAAGCAGTAAAGGCAACGGGCAAAAAATATATAGATTTCGCAGCCTACGGCATAAAAAATAACGCAATCTTTACCGAGGCTGCCGCAAAGTCTATGGCGGCAAGAGCGCTTGTCGATTTCCCCGAAATGATAACGCCTACCGTTCCGATAAGAAAAGCCTATGCAAAGGAAATGAACGCAAAGGCGGATTATATCACAACAGGCTTTACCAGAGTAAGAGACGGAAAGCATCTGGTCTTTTCCGCAAGGCTCGGTGAAATGAATGACGATTCGATGCTCATAGTCGGAAACGGATATTACAGAGACTACGGCAGATGGATTGAAATAAAAAAGGATACCGTTCAGTTCTTTGGATATGCAAGCTGGATGGAAACTCCGTTAACCTCTCAGTTCACCCTTCCTCACGGCTTGAAGCTTAAAAACTATATAACCGTAATTATCGGCTCCGATGCGGATAATCTCGGAAACACTCTTACGGTAGTAACTGACGGCGGATTCTTCACAAAGCGCAGATTTGCGTGGGACTCCTGCAACGGAGAAGCTTTCGCAAAGTCGGTCGGCGTAATCTTAAAGGACGCAAGGCTTAACTGGACTTGCGTAGATTACACGAAGGATATATGGCTTATCGGCGCCTCCTTCTTCTCACTTTATAACCCGGCACGTTGGCCCTACTATCTCTATAGCGAGAGATACGATAAAAACGTATTTATTGCGGGTAAGGGCGGAATGGACGGCCCCGAGGGAATACAGGAGCTGAAGGATGCGCTAAAATCTGGATGCGTACCAAAGTACGTTGCGTGGGGAGTCGGAATGAATGACGGCTCTGACGATGGTGACGTAAAGCCTGCGTATTACGAGTCGCTTCTTGAGCTTATGCAGATATGCAAGGATAACGGCATATCGCTCTACGTTATGGATATGCCAAACACACCGCTATTTAACAATTCCTATAAGCTTGATTACGTAGTAAACCGCAGGGGTAAGTTCGCAGATTACGATTATAAGGTAATAGATATAGCGAGAGCGATAGACGGAAAAAGACCTATGTCAGATTGGTATGAGCATATGATTTCTTCGGATAACGTTCACCCAAGCAACTTAGGCGCAAGAGGATTTTATTTGCAATTCCTTTGCGATTTTCCGGAGCTTATGTGCGGAGCGAAGGCAAATAGGTACGAAAAGGCTGTCGCAGAGCTTGACTCCGGCGAAAAAATATACGTACCCGCTGACGAAAAAGCGAAAGACGAGCAGGTCTTTACCTTCTCGGCAGACTTTGAAGACGAGCTTTCCGCAGAGATAAAAATAGGCGGAGAAATTGACGGAGTCGGCACGAGCTACGTTAAGGTTGATAACGATTACGTCAGCGTCTATACCGTAAACGAGGGAAAAGAGATTCTTATATCAAGAGTAGATAACCCCATATTAATGAAGGATATAATTAATCTCAGAATCCACGTCAGAAATAATATCGCAAGTATAGCTATGATGTCTGCGGGAGAGAAAAAATACGTTCCGGGCAAGACGAATATATTCAAATTCGAAAGCTATTGGAACACTGCGGGAGTGCCTTTTGCTACCGTAAACGGAGCTTCTCTCAAAAACGTCAGCTTCAAATGGCTAACCGTTTAAATTAAGCGAAGCCTTGGTGCGTCACGGCTCAAAGTAAAAGTCGGTCGCCCGAAGGCATAACCCAAAAAACAGGCAGAGAATATGCGTTGATGATACTCACCTTAAAAAGCGTTCGGCTCTTTGGTGCATATCAATGCATAGCCCCTCTGCCTGTTTTTATGAAAAAATCCGTTATATATCAAAAGCTCCATTCGCCGTCAGTGAATATGCTGACCTCTTTTCCGTCACTTGTAACGGCGGTTATGGAAAGGTCGCCCGTTCCTATCATAAAGTCAACGTGAATTATAGAATCGTTGATTCCCTTTTCGTGCGCCTCTTTTTCGGTATATTTCTCGTAATCCCTAAGAACGTTTGAAAAGCCTCTGCCGATAGCAAGGTGGCAGGCTGCGTTCTCGTCAAAAAGGGTGTTGTAGAAAAGAATACCGCTGCGTCGTATCGGTGAAGAATAAGGAACGAGAGCAACCTCTCCAAGATAAGGAGCGCCTTCGTCCATAGCAATCATTTCACGCAAAACCTCCTCGCCGGTCCCAGCGCCGAGGTCAACGATTTTTCCGCCCTCAAATCTGAACCAGAAATCTTCTATAATCTGTCCATCGTGAGAGAGGGGAAGGGAGGAATAAACTATTCCGTCAGCATCGCCCTTCATAGGAGAGGTAAACGCCTCTTCCGTAGGAATGTTGGGATTGAAATAAACGCCCTTGCCGAGAGTCCTTTCTCCGCCTGCGCAGAAAAGCGCATCGGGAATCATACCGACTCTGAGGTCGGTGCCGTTCTTCGACTTGTATTTAAGCTCCTTAATTTTTAGAGAATTGAGGTATTCGCATTTTTCTGCGAGATTTTTGTTATGCTTTTCCCATTCCTCAATAGGATTTTCATATACTCTGGAAGAATCGAGTATAGCCTCCCAAAGCTTTTCAACCGCAACGCTCGTTCTCATATTCGGGAAAACCTTTTTAGCCCAGTCCTTGCCGGGAACAGCAGCTATGCACCACTGATACTTGTTTTCCATTTTGTTGCGTATGGGCTTTATAACCTTTGAGCGCTTTGCGTTCGCTGCTGCAAACTTTTTCTGATTTATTCCGGCAAGTCCGTCAGGGTCCTCGGACATCAGATAAATTTTAGCGGGAAGCGTTTCTGCCTGCCATTCCCATTTTTGAATTTGCCAGTCCTCAAGCGAGCCGAGCGTCTTTTGCGAGCAGTGTCTTACGGTGTACTTTGTAAGAGGCTGATGCATCCATTCAACGAAAACCCGTCTTGCCCCTGCCTTATAGCATTCATTCACCAGCATTTCAACGAATTCGGGCTGGTCAAGCTCACACTGTATAATAACGTTTTGTCCATTCTGAACGTTTGCGCCAACCTTAGCTATAAGCTGTGCGTATTTTTTAAGTCTTGTCTTTTTCATTTTGTTTTTCCGCCTTTTTATATATTCTTTAAAGCTTGCTTCACCAGTTCCCAGTACCGTACGGCAGAGGGGATGGATAATCTTTCCTCGGTGGTGTGTATATCGAGGTTTTTCGGGCCCAGCGATATGCAGTCAAGTCCCGCTATTTTTCCGCAAAAAATACCGCATTCAAGCCCTGCGTGTATTATAAGCGTCTGGGGCTTTTTTCCAAAAAGCCTTTCGTACGCCGAGGAAAAAATCTCTCTTATTCGTGATTTGCTTTTGTATTCCCAGCCGGGATAATCGCCGTGCTGCGAGAGACTTGCTCCGTATTCCCTTGCAATAGCGGAAAGCTTTGTCACTGCGGCTTCCTTTTCGTTTTCGCTTGAGCTTCTTACGGAAAAGGAGATGTCCACTGAACGCTCACGTGTCCTTATAACTCCGAGATTTTGCGAGGTATCAACGAGTGTCGGGATATCCTTATTCATAGCTATAACGCCGGAGTCGGCACGGCAGATAATTTCTTTGACTTTCTTTGAGTCGGCATCCGAGAAAAGCGCCGCTCCGTTTTCGCATTTTTCGCATTTTATCTCTAAGCCCGGCTCGTTTTTTAAATATTTCAGAAAAGCCATTTCTATTCTTTTTTCAATATCCCCCTTGGGATAAATCAGGCATTCAGCATATCTCGGAATAGCGTTGTCTGCGTTTCCTCCGCTGATTTGTCCGATTCTTGCGCCCTCGGGAATAAGCTCTCCCAAAATTTTAATGGCGTTTTCTCTGCCGTTTGCGATTTCCATACCGCTATGTCCGCCGCTGAGCCCCAAAACGCTCAGCTTGTAAGCATAGGGATTAGCCTTTGCCTCAGCGCTTACGGAAACATCCACCCTTCTGCCTCCGGCGCACCCTGCAATAAATACGCCCTCCTCATCCGAGTCGAGATTAATCATAGTCCTTCCGCAAAGAATAGAGGTATCGAGCGCTCCTGCCCCTATAAGTCCTATTTCCTCGTCCGAGGTAAAAACGGCCTCAAGCGGAGGGTTCGAAATATCGTTTGAGTCAAGAAGCGCAAGCATATAAGCAACAGCAATTCCGTCATCTGCGCCAAGCGTAGTACCTTTTGCTCTCAGATATTCTCCATCAATATAAAGCATAAGTCCCTCGGACTCCATATCTCTTTTTACGGAGTCCTCGGTTGCAATAACCATATCGGTATGCCCCTGCAATATAACGGGCGCTTCGTTTTCTCTGCCGCACGAGCCAATCTTCTTTATAACTACGTTATTTGCTCCGTCACGGCGGTAAAAAAGCTTGCGTTCCTTTGCGAAGGCTTCGATATAATCGGCAATTTTTTCGGTATTCCCCGAGCCTCTCGGAATTTTTGATATCTCCTCAAAAAAGTAGAATACCCGCTTTGCGTCTCCGTATTCTGAAAAATCCGGCATAAAGCTTCTCCTATCCTTATTTCTTATAATATTCTAAACTAAATTTCAATAATTTTCAAGCGTAAAGTTGACATTTTAAGGCAAAAGTAGTAGAATATTAGAAAAACATAAGACTGATTAGCTAAAATACCTTAAAGTCTTTGAAAATCAAATTTGCAAAGCAAAATTTGTATGGCCGCATAGTCAAGCGTATTCCGGTTGGATTGCGCTTCTATACCTGGCAGAACGGAGTTTTTTATGTCAGATAAAAACGCTTTAAAAAGTGGGATTTTTGATTTTATATCAGCCTCTCCCACCGCTTACCACACGGTAAAAAACGTTTCCGAGCGTCTTATCGCAAATGGATTTGTTCCTCTTTTGGAGTCGGAAAAATGGACTCTTACCAAGGGCGGAAAATATTTTGTAACGAGAAATTTTTCGTCAATTATAGCCTTCGTTGTCGGGGATAGCGGAGCGCCCTTTATGATTTGCGCATCGCATAGCGATTCTCCCGCCTTCAAGGTTAAAGAGGAGTGCGTTGGCGCCTACAACCGCCTTTCAGTTGAAAGGTACGGCTCAATGATAATGTATTCCTGGTTTGATAGGCCGCTTTCAATAGCGGGCAGAGTGCTTTTGAAGTCGGAAGCGGGAATTGTGCAAAAGCTTTTCAATATAGACAGAGATTTGCTAGTAATACCAAGCGTAGCGATTCACCTTTCAAATAAGGTCAACGATGGCTTTGCGCCCAATCCGGCAGTTGACCTATATCCTCTTTTCTCTCTTGATAAAAACGAAACTCTCCGCTCTTATCTTTCAAGGGAGTTTTCGGTAGACGAGGAAAAAATCCTTTCCCACGATACCTACCTATACGTAAGGGAAAAGGGCGCCGTTATAGGAGCGGATTCCGATATCATTCTTGCTCCAAGGCTTGATAATCTCGGTTGCGTATATGCGTCCCTTGAGGCATTTCTTTCGTCAAAGCCAACAGAGGCTTGTAAGGTTCTTGCGGTCTTTGATAACGAGGAGGTTGGCTCCTCCACTAAGCAGGGCGCAAATTCAACCTTCCTTTCCGATACCCTTGAACGCATATCGGAAAGCAAAGAGGGCTATCTCCGAGCGCTTAGCTCGTCATTTATGGTAAGCGCAGACAACGCTCACGCAAAGCACCCGGCTCACCCTGAGCTTTCCGACCCGGCAAACGCACCCGTCCTCTCAGGCGGAATAGTTATAAAGCATAATGCAAATCAGCGCTATACCACCGATGCCGTATCCGAGGCGGTATTCTCAGAAATATGCAAAAGAGCGGGAGCAAAAACTCAGCATTACTATAATAGAGCGGATTTGCCGGGAGGCTCAACCCTCGGTTCAATAGCAAACACGAAGGTTTCCGTTTCCAGCGTAGATATAGGCCTTCCTCAGCTTGCTATGCATTCTGCGGTTGAAAGCGCAGCGCTCTCGGACGTCATTGAAATGATTTCGGGACTCTGTGGATTTTACGGCTCAAGCATCAGCTTTGAGGACTCAAAAATTATCATAAAATAGCGAAAAATATAACAATTCAACCATTAAGGAACAAAAAAACGGGGCATACTGTAACAGTGCCCCGTTTTTTATGTTTTCATTTTTTCTTATTTTGCCGAAAGAATTTCGGCAACCGTCTTGCGAACTGTGTCAGCGTTTTCCGGGCTCACCTCAACGTCAAGAGGCACAATCGGTACGCTATAGGGATTTTCGTTTGTGAAATAGCAGTACCATAAAAGCGCCGCAAGAAGTCTGCCTTCCCCAAGCGAGAGATGGTATCCGTCACGGTAGGGAGAAGAAATTCCGTTTTCGATAAGAGCGGCTATCGCCTCTCCGCAGGGAATTATTCCATCAGCGTCTATCGCCTCAGCCGCAAGAGCATATGCTCTTTTGAGGGCAAGAAGCATCTTTTTTGAATTTTCGGCAACACCGCTTTTTTTAACCACGTCTTCACTGTAAGCCCAGGTTTGATGAATGATTATCTTTGCGCCGGGAGCGTACCTCTTTGCGTATTCGCAAAGCGCAGATAAATACGGCTGATAGCTTTCGAAATTCACGGAATCCGTGCTTACTTGCTGAAGCGTAACGTAATCCCAGCTGTCGCTTTTTAAGGCTTCCTTTATTGAAACGAAGATTCTCGAATCCTCACCGTTAAGCTGAAGCTCGTAATTTCTTGCATTTTCGAGCATATTAATATAGTGTGTCTTGAGGCTGCAGCCGCCTATGTAAAGATTAACCGTCTTTATTGGATTACCTGCCGCCTCTGAAATTTTATTTAGATATCTGTGCGCATCGTTTGAAAAGCTGTTTCCAATAGAAAGAATTTTCATATTGCCGTCCTCACCGCCTAAAGTATTCTCCAAAATATTTTAATACATGTTGCGGAGTTTGTCAAGCTGACGTGATATGAAATGAAATAAATCCACCAACGCCCGCAGGCATTTCACAAATCCCAAGAGGGATTTGTGCTAAACTGCTGTGCACCCGTATTTTATCTGCACATACCGGGAAGGTGCAAATGAGAAAGTTTGTAGTATCAACTGACAAAAGCCAATATCATTTCACGCACAATTCCTTTCCGTTTATAAAAAACTTGTCAACCGGAGTATCGGTTATAAAATGAGCGTTATGCATAACCGGTATTCTTTTTCCGCAAAACTCTATCTCGGAAAATAGTATCATAGTAAATCCTTCGAAATTCTCGGCGTCAAAATTTTTACTCTGAAAAAGAAAATTATAATATACCTCCTCACCGCTTTCGTTTTCGGTCAAAAAGGAATATAAGCTTCCGTATTCTTCACCGTCAGCCTGATATATGACGGATTTTTTCAGGCTCGATATATCGGTTTTCAAAAATCCAAAAAAACGTTTTTTCACGACTAGAATATCGACTATTTCTGTTTTAATCAACTCACCGCTATCTCCGTTTACGATATCCATTGTTGAAATATAAAAATCATAGTCTCGGCATTCGATGACCTCGTTATCCTCCCAAACCTTTCCGGCAGCCATTTTAGAGGTAAATCCGTACCCATGTAACGTTGCATCTATTAAAACGAAGGGAACAGCACTCAAAACCAAAACGGCGCACCCAAAAATTATATTCTTAATAAAAGCTTTGCGGATATTTTGTGATACAATTATTCTTTCCTTTTGCTCGTCAAGGGGAAAATCTTCCTTACTGACTCCCAAATAATTAATTAAACACTCATAAGAAGCAGGGCTTGGCAAACCCAGTCCGTTTTCCCATTTTGCAACGGCGCTGCGACTTACGTATATAGCTTCGCTGAGCTCCTTCTGCGTAAGCCCACGTTCTTTTCTTGCGAGTTTCAATCTATCCTTGAAATACATATAAAATTCCTCCGATATAAAGAAATTATATCAAATAACCTATCGCATTTCAACAAAAAACATGTTACGCTCTCGCTTTCTCGTCTAATTTTAGCAAAAGTAACACGCTTTTGTAAACAAAAGTTTTCTTTTCTCTATCACGCCCCCACACAGTATCTTTATTAAATGAAATGTTCGGCTTTGCCGAACGTGAAATAATTGTCTTACGACAATTATGAAATATCTCGTATTACTCAATATGAAATGAAATAAATCCACCAACGCC
>JAZSBB010000023.1:0-22346 GCA_045602185.1 Eubacteriales bacterium | reverse complement strand
GTTTTCGTTTTCTCTACGTTGAGTTTTCCCAGCACTTTGTTATTTACCCCGTCCGCCTTTTTGTTGGCTACAAGCATCTCTGGGCCGGAACGCGCTGTTTTTTCTCTAATGGGATTAAAGGTAGCGGGAGCCCCCTTCGTGAAGACAAACATAAATTCAAAGCAATTAGTGTATGCGTTCGAACGCATAAAAGGTGTGTTTTTCTTTTTGTAGATCATAGTGTCGTGAACATTGAACCCGATCTCTTGAAATAGAAGCGCTTGCCTAAAGCTTGTGAGAGATTTGTTACCTTTCACAATTTTATCTCCAACTACCCAAACAACTGCTCCGCCGGGTTTTGTAATTCTGAACAGTTCTCTTGCTATCGATTCAACATCAAAGGAATAACCGGTATAGTTTCGTAAATTATCATAAGGCGGGGACGTTACGGTAAGATTTATGCAACTGTCCGGTAATTTCTTCCTTAGAGATACCCAGTCTGCCGTGTCTTGCAAGTGCCGCCAAACGCTTGTATTCATCGTTGAGATAAATGTTAAAGGCGCTGTATGGGCAGCTTTCTTTATACTTGCAGTCGCTGTAACGGCTCGCGGCGCCCTCGGGAATCTTGCCCCCGCTTCCATATCCGAAAACCGCAACAGCAAACATAAAATTTTCTCCGCAAATATTTAATTTAGCAAAAAGCGATTTGCAAGGAAATTATACAATAGAATAATTTAAAAAATCAATCCCTAAAAGCGTTTTTTATCAAAAATATATCCGCATAGTAAAAGAAAAGATTAAAATGTTTAAAAATGTTTTTGAAAGTGCTTGAAAATTCACTGCCGTTTTGCTATAATAAATAATCATAAGAAAAAAGTTGGATTCGCTTTGCAAAAAATGAATAATAACTTTACACGGGGCCCCGCTTTTATGTTCAACTTATTTATTAGGAGAGAAATATGGAAATCAAAGTAATCGAATCGGAAAAAAAGTCCGTTATGCCAAAGGAAAGTGAGCTTGGCTTTGGTCAGTATTTTACCGACCATATGTTTGTTATGGAATACGAGGAAGGTCGAGGCTGGGAGAATCCGAGAATAGTGCCTTTTGAAAACATTTCTTTACATCCTGCGTCTACCGTCTTGCATTACGGAGCTGAAATTTTTGAGGGGCTCAAGGCTTATCGAACCGCTGACGGCGGCGTTCAGCTTTTTAGACCTATGGAGAATATAAGGCGTCTTAACCGCTCGGCAGAGCGTATGTGTCTTCCCGAAATTGACGAGGATATGGCGCTTGAAATACTTACCGAATTCGTTAAGCACGAGCAGAAATGGGTTCCTTATTCATTCGGAACTTCTCTTTATCTTCGCCCCTTTATGTTCGGTAATGACGAGGCGCTCGGAGTTCATACGGTTAAAAGAGCTACCTATATGATAATCGCTTCTCCCAGCGGTAGCTACTACAAGGAAGGAATAAACCCCGTTAAAATAATGATAGAAAACGAGGATGTCAGAACCGTCAGAGGCGGAACCGGCTACGCAAAGTGCGGCGGTAACTATGCGGCTTCGACAAGGGCGGGCGAGCGCGCCAGCCGTAAGGGATATTCTCAGGTGCTTTGGCTTGACGGTGTTGAGAGAAAGTACATAGAGGAGGTGGGCGCTATGAACGTAATGTTCAAGATAGACGGAGAGATAGTAACTCCTATGCTTACCGGCTCAATTCTTCCGGGCATTACAAGAAAGTCCTGCATAGAGGTTCTTCGGGGCCTTGGATATAAGGTCAGTGAAAGGCTTCTTTCGGTTGACGAGCTTATAGCGGCGCTTGAAAGCGGAAAGCTTGAGGAGGCTTGGGGCTGCGGAACCGCAGCGGTGGTTTCACCTATAGGAAGACTTATGTATAATGACGTTGAGTACGTGGTCGGCGGTGAGAAAATAGGAGAGGTAACTCAGAAGCTTTACGATATTCTCACGGGAATTCAGTGGGGCAAGCTTCCTGACGAGCACGGCTGGATATACAAAATCTGATAATAATAGGCTAAAAATGCCGATGCGGAGATTCCGTGTCGGCAATTTTTACTTATTTTTGCGCTTTTTTTATGTAATTGTGTGCATTATCACTAAAGTTAAAGTTAGATATTGACAAAAGAAAAAAATTAATATAAAATACTATTTAATATTTATAATATGATAGAATGCGGAAATGTTTTTACATTTGCCGTGCAAGACGAAAGGATTAGAAAAATGAAGGGCTTTGATAAATATAAAAAGCAATTTTTTGCGCCTTCTGGCGTTAGTATGGACTGGACGAAAAAGAATTACATAGAAGCGCCTCCCGCTTGGTGCAGCGTGGATTTGCGTGACGGAAACCAAGCGCTCATAATTCCTATGAGCCTTGAGGAGAAGCTTGAGTTTTTTAAGCTCCTTTGCGACGCTGGGTTTAAGGAAATAGAGGTTGGCTTTCCTGCGGCTTCGGAAACCGAATATGAATTTTGCAGAACCATAATCGAAAAAAATCTTATTCCCGATGACGTTACGATACAGGTTCTTACGCAGTCAAGAGAGCATATAATCGCAAAAACCTTCGAGGCGATAAGGGGAGCGAAAAGCGCAGTTGTGCATCTTTACAATTCCACCTCTGTTGCTCAGAGAGAGCAGGTTTTCAAAAAGGAGAAGAACGAGATAATCAATATTGCAACCTTCGGCGCAAAGCTTTGCAAGGAATATAAGGAAAAGGCAGAAGGTAAAATAATCTTCGAATATTCTCCCGAAAGCTTTACCGGTACGGAGCCTGAATTTGCGCTTGAAATATGCAACGAGGTGCTGAAAATATGGGAGCCTACGCCTGACGATAAGGTGATAATAAATCTTCCTGTAACAGTTTCGCATTCTATGCCGCACGTTTACGCAAACCAGGTCGAATATATGCACAAAAATCTTCTTTTCCGTGAGAACGTAATTATTTCTCTGCACCCGCATAACGACAGAGGCTGCGCAGTAGCCGACAGTGAAATGGGGCTTCTCGCCGGCGGTGACAGAATAGAGGGAACTCTCTTTGGAAACGGTGAGCGAACCGGAAACGTTGATATAGTGACGCTTGCGCTCAATATGTATTCCCAGGGCATAGACCCGGGACTTGATTTTACTAACCTTCCCGCAATAACCGAGGTTTACGAAAAGGTAACGAGAATGCACGTCTACGAGCGTCAGCCCTATAGCGGTCAGCTGGTGTTTGCAGCGTTCAGCGGCTCCCATCAGGACGCTATAGCGAAGGGTATGAAATTCAGAGAGGGCAAGGATATCGAGTGGACGGTGCCGTATCTTCCCATAGACCCGACAGACGTTGGCAGAGTTTACGAGGCAGACGTAATAAGAATAAATTCGCAGTCCGGAAAGGGCGGTATCGGTTATATTCTTGAAACACAGTTTAAGCTCAGTCTTCCGCCCAAAATGAGAGAGGCCTTTGGATATCACATCAAGAGCATTTCCGACCACGAGCACAGAGAGCTTCTTCCCGCAGAGCTTAAAGACATCTTTATGCGTGATTTCGTAAATATCAGTGCGCCGCTCAACGTAGTGAAAAGCGTATTTACAAACACGTCAGAGGGTAATATCCACGTTGCTGCGGAGATTTACTACAGGGGCGAAACCTTCAAGTGCGCAGCAGTGGGTAACGGACGTCTTGACGCCGTCAGCGGAGCGCTTAAGGCGGCTATAGGAAAGGACTATACGCTTCAGAATTATACTCAGCACGCTATCGAGGGCAAAACCAGCTCGAAGGCGGCGTCCTACGTAAGCATAACCTCGGGCGGAAACGTTTTCTGGGGAACGGGTATTGACAGTGATATAGGAACGTCTTCAATAAAAGCGCTTCTCAGTGCGGTGAACAATATGATTTTGTCAGAGAGAGAATCAATATAAACAAGCTTGAAAACGAATTTTCAAACTTTTGTTTGCCCCCTTTATCCGATACCGGAGCTTAGGCAGAAAGCGGGGAAAACGGCATAGCAAGGAAAGGAACAGTCTTAAATATGAAATTAACAGGAGCAGAAATAATCGTAAGAGTGTTGATAGAGCAGGGGGTAACTGACGTTTTCGGATATCCCGGAGGTCAGATACTGAACGTGTATGACGCACTCTACAAATATAAGGACGAAATAAACCACGTGCTATGCGCTCACGAGCAGGGCGCATCTCACGCAGCGGACGGATATTCCAGAGCAACGGGAAAGGTAGGCGTATGTATAGCGACCTCCGGCCCCGGCGCAACGAATCTCGTTACGGGAATAGCGACCGCAATGCTTGATTCGGTTCCCCTGGTAGCGATAACGGGAAACGTTCCCTGTTCGCTTATAGGCAAGGATAGCTTTCAGGAGATAGATATTACGGGAATAACGCTTCCCATAACCAAGCACAATTATTTCGTTAACAAAATAGAGGAGCTTGCAGATTCCATAAGAGAGGCGTTTTCGATAGCGAAATCGGGAAGGCCCGGTCCCGTTCTTATTGACGTACCTAAGGACGTACAAACGGCAGTCTTTGAGTATGAGAGCGCACCGGTTGCAAGTAAAATACCTATGTGCGAAGCTCCCGATGATAAAATCGAGGAGGCGGTAGCTCTTATAAACGAGGCGAAGCGCCCATACATATACATCGGCGGAGGCGCCGCAGGACTCGGACTCGGTGATGAGATAGTAGCGTTTGCGAAAAAGATAGACGCAGTTATCGGCTGTACCTTTATGGGACTTTCGGCGATACCCGAGGGCTGTGACAGATTTCTCGGAATGCAGGGAATGCACGGTCATTACGCCTCCTCCGTATCGCAGAACAAAGCCGACCTCATAATCGGCATAGGCGTAAGATTTTCGGACAGAGCTACGGGAAACGTAACGAAATACGCCCAAAAAAGCAAAATAATTCAGCTTGACCCCGATTTTTCCGAGATAAACAAGAACATAACGGTCGATTGCGGACTTGTCGGTGACGTTGAGCATTCCTTCCGAAAGATAGCATCAATGGCAGAGGCGAAATCAAACCCCGAATGGATGAGTGAGGTTTCGGAGCTTGTAGCCGAGGAGAAGCGCATAGAGGCAGAAATCGAAAAAAGAGCAGAGGGAAGGCTGACGCCTAAGGCGGTTATAAACGCAATAAACGAGAATAAGCCTAAGGGTACTATCATAGCAACCGATGTCGGTCAGCATCAGATGTGGACGGCGCAGTACGCAAAATTTGACAGAACGAGAAGATTCGTTTCCTCGGGCGGCCTTGGAACGATGGGATTCGGACTTGGCGCAGCTATAGGAGCAAGGGTTGCAAGTAAAGATACTACCGTGCTTATAACGGGTGACGGAAGCTTTGGAATGAATCTTAACGAGCTTGCTACAGCGGTGTCGCAAGCAATACCGCTCGTTATAGTAATAATGAACAACGGTGTTCTCGGAATGGTTCGCCAGTGGCAAACGCTTTTCTTTGAAAAGAGATATTCAAACACAATCCTTACCGATAGAAAGACCGACTTTGTGAAGCTTGCCGAAGCTTTTGGAGCAAAGGGCTACAGAGTCTTTACGGTTGCGGAATTTGAATCGGCGTTCAAGGCGGCTGTGGCTTCGGACGAGGTTGTGGTTATAGATACGGCTATAGACAAGGACGAATTCGTGCTTCCTATGCTTCCTCCGGGCGGCTCGATAGACGATATAATTACCGATAAGGAGGTAGGAAAATGAAAAACGGGAAATTCGTAATAGCCGTTTACGTTGACAACAAATACGGCGTTCTTACCAGAGTAACCAGTATGTTTACCCGCAGAGGCTTCAATATTGACGCATTGACGGTTGGTGAAACCGAATCGCCTGAGTATTCGAGAATAACCATAAGCCTTTCGGGAGACGGATACGCCAGAGAGCAGCTTATAAATCAGCTGAGAAAGCTCTATAACGTAAAGAAGGTTGACGTCCTTGAGGACGACTCGATAAAGCGAGAGCTTATGCTTCTTAAGGTATCGTACGATTCTGCGAGCCGTGCGGATATACTTGCCGCGGCGGAGGTTTACAGGGGAAAGGTTATAGATTACACTACGAACGAGATGTGCATTGAGGTAACCGGCGACCCAACGAAAATAGACGCTTTTATAAAGCTTATGATACCGTTCGGCATAATCGAAATGTGCCGTACGGGAATAGTAGCCCTTGACAGAGGAAATACGAACCTCTTGGGAAAATAACCGAAAAATGAAAAATAAAAATAAATAATTTTCACAAAACAAAGGAGAAAAAACAATGTCAAACGCAAGAATTTATTATCAGCAGGATTGCGACCTCGGAAAGCTTAACGGAAAAACGGTTGCTATCATAGGATACGGCTCTCAGGGACACGCACACGCCCTTAACCTTAAGGATTCGGGTGTAAACGTAGTAGTAGGTCTTTATAACGGAAGCAAGAGCTGGGAGAAGGCAGAGCGCCAGGGACTTAAGGTTATGACGGCAAAGGAAGCTGCAGCGGCGGCAGACGTCATTATGATACTTATTAACGATGAGAAGCAGGCCAAGCTTTATAAGGAGAGCATAGAGCCTCACCTTACCGAAGGCAAAACCCTCGCATTTGCGCACGGCTTTAACATTCATTTCGGTTGCATAAAGCCCCCCAAGGACGTAAACGTAATTATGGTAGCGCCCAAGGGCCCCGGCCATACCGTACGCAGCGAGTATCAGGTAGGTAAGGGAGTTCCCTGTCTTGTAGCGGTTCACCAAGACGCAACGGGTGACGCTCTTGAAATAGGACTTGCGTATGCGCTCGGTATAGGCGGAGCAAGAGCAGGCGTTCTTGAAACCACCTTCCGCACCGAAACCGAAACCGACCTTTTCGGCGAGCAGGCAGTTCTTTGCGGCGGTGTTTGTGCTCTTATGCAGGCAGGCTTTGAAACCCTCGTAGAAGCAGGCTACGACCCCAGAAATGCATATTTTGAGTGTATCCACGAAATGAAGCTCATAGTAGACCTTATCTACCAGAGCGGCTTTGAGGGAATGAGATATTCTATATCCAACACTGCTGAATACGGTGACTACATAACCGGCCCCAAGATTATCACTGACGAAACCAAGAAGGCTATGAAAAAGATACTTTCCGACATTCAGGACGGAACCTTTGCAAAGGATTTCCTTCTCGATATGTCAGATGCAAGCGCTCAGGTTCATTTCAACGCTATGAGAAAGATTGCGGCAGAGCATCCCTCCGAGGTTGTCGGTAAGGATATCAGAAAGCTTTACAGCTGGGCAGACGAAGAAAAGTTTATCAACAACTGATTTTCGGGGGCAAAAAAATGATAAAGGAAAAAATAGTTGACGGCTTTCAGAACGCCCCTCACCGTTCGCTCTATCACGCACTTGGCTATACCGAGGAGGAAATGAGCCGTCCGCTTATAGGAATCGTAAGCTCGTATAACGAGATAGTTCCGGGACACATAAACCTTGACAAAATATGTGACGCTGTAAAAATGGGCGTTGCTATGGCGGGCGGAACGCCGATAATGTTCCCTGCGATAACTGTTTGTGACGGTATAGCTATGGGACACGTTGGAATGAAATATTCCTTGGTAACCCGTGACCTTATCGCAGATTCTACGGAAGCTATGGTAATGGCTCACGGCTTTGACGGACTTGTAATGATACCTAACTGCGATAAAAACGTTCCCGGTCTTCTTATGGCAGCGGCAAGGCTTAATATCCCCACCGTTTTCGTAAGCGGAGGGCCTATGCTTGCGGGCAGAGTTGGAGGAAAGAAGCGCAGTCTTTCAAGTATGTTTGAGGCGGTAGGCTCATATACCTCAGGCAAAATCAGCGAATGTGAGCTTTGCGAGTTTGAAAAGAAGGTTTGCCCGACCTGCGGCTCCTGCTCCGGTATGTACACGGCTAATTCTATGAACTGTCTTACCGAGGTGCTTGGAATGGGGCTCCGTGGAAACGGAACTATTCCGGCGGTATATTCTTCGAGAATAGAGCTTGCAAAGCACGCAGGTATGCAGGTAATGGAGCTTGTGCGCAAGAATATCCGTCCGAGAGATATAATGACTGCGGCAGCAATAAAGAATGCGATAACCGCCGATATGGCTCTCGGCTGCTCAACGAACAGTATGCTTCACCTTCCCGCAATAGCTAACGAGTGTGAGGTCAAGTTTTGTCTTGACGAGGTAAACGAGATAAGCGAGCGCACCCCGAATCTTTGCCATCTTGCTCCGGCAGGCCCCACCTATATGGAGGACCTTAACGAAGCGGGCGGAGTTTACGCAGTGCTGGGAGAGCTTAATAAGCTCGGGCTGCTTGACACCTCGGTTATGACCGTAACGGGAAAGACTCTCGGTGAAAACATCAAGGAAGCGGGAAATCTCGACACAGACGTCATAAGAAGCGTTGACAACCCCTATAGCAAAACGGGCGGAATAGCGGTTCTTAAAGGAAATCTTGCTCCTGACGGCTGCGTGGTAAAAAGAAGCGCAGTTGCTCCCGAAATGCTCGTCCATAAAGGACCGGCAAAGGTTTACGAGAGCGAGGAGGAGGCTATTGCCGCAATATATGCGGGTAAGATAGAGAAGGGTGACGTTGTCGTTATCCGATACGAAGGCCCCGCAGGCGGTCCGGGAATGCGTGAAATGCTTTCCCCCACGTCCGCTATTGCCGGAATGGGACTTGATAAGGACGTAGCTCTTATAACTGACGGAAGATTCTCCGGAGCGACAAGAGGAGCGTCTATAGGACACGTATCGCCCGAGGCGGTAAGCGGAGGCACGATAGCCTATGTCAAAAACGGAGATATTATATCCATAAACATTCCGGAGTATAAGATAGAGCTGCTCGTTTCAGACGGGGAGCTTGAGGCTCGTAAGGCAGAAATGCCTATAAAGAAAAAAACCGACGTGAAGGGTTACCTAAAGCGCTATGCTAATATGGTTAGCTCGGCGGATAAGGGCGCAATAATTAACAGATAGCGAAAGGAATCAGCTATGTCAATGACGATGACACAAAAAATACTTGCTTATCACGCAGGTCTTGAAAGCGTAAAGGCGGGTCAGCTCGTCCTTGTTAACGTGGACAGAGTGCTTGGCAATGATATAACCTCGCCCGTTGCGATAAGAGAGTATGAGCGTATAGGCACAAACGGAGTATATGACCGTGAAAAAGTAACTATGGTAATGGACCATTTTGCTCCGAATAAGGACATAAAAGCGGCAGTGCAGTGCAAAATGTGCCGTGATTTCTGCGAAAAAGAGGAGATAGTTAATTTCTATGACGTGGGAAGAATGGGTATTGAACACGCTCTGCTACCCGAAAAAGGACTTGTAATTTCCGGAGACGTGGTTATAGGAGCAGATTCGCACACCTGTACCTACGGAGCACTGGGCGCATTCTCGACCGGCGTAGGCTCAACCGATATGGCGTGTACTATGGCAACGGGAAAAACCTGGTTCAAGGTTCCCTCGGCGATAAAATTCGTCCTAAAGGGCAAGCTCAATAAATACGTTTCAGGCAAGGACGTAATTCTTCACATAATAGGCAAAATAGGCGTTGACGGAGCGCTGTATAAGTCGATGGAATTTTGCGGAGAGGGAGTGTCGGAGCTTACGATATACGATAGACTCACTATTTCCAATATGGCTATAGAAGCGGGAGCGAAGAACGGAATTTTCCCCGTAGATAAAGAAACTCTTGACTATATGAGAGGAAGATGTGACAGAGAGCCGCTCATATTTGAAGCTGACGCTGACGCTGAGTACGATGAGGTTTACGAGATAGACCTGTCCAAGATAAAATCAACCGTATCGTTTCCTCACCTTCCGGAAAACACGAGAGAAATAGACGAGGTGGGAGACGTAAAAATAGACCAGGTGGTTATAGGCTCCTGCACTAACGGACACTATAAAGACCTTTTTGAAGCGGCAGAAATCCTGAAAGGGAAAAAGGTTGCAAGGAACGTGCGCGCAATCATTATTCCCGCAACGCAGGACATCTATCTTAAAGCTATGGAAACGGGGCTTCTCAAAATATTTATTGAAGCGGGCTGCGTAGTATCAACGCCTACCTGCGGTCCCTGCCTTGCCGCATATATGGGTATTCTTGCGGCGGGAGAAAGAGCCGTTGCAACGACTAACCGTAATTTTGTCGGCAGAATGGGAGACGTTACGAGCGAGGTATATCTCGCAAGTCCCGCAGTGGCGGCGGCAAGCGCAGTAGCCGGAAAAATAGCTAACCCTGCCGAAATAGTCTAATCTGCATAGAAAATATTTGCACAGTTGCCGTTAGGCAAAGAATGGAGACTTGATATGAAATTTTCAGGAAAGGTTATAAAATACGGAGATAACGTTGATACTGACGTAATTATTCCCGCAAGATATCTGAATACCATAGACAAATCCGAACTTGCTTCTCACTGTATGGAGGATATAGACAAGGACTTTGTAAAAAAGGTAAAACCCGGCGACATAATGGTTGCGGGAGCGAATTTCGGCTGCGGCTCATCACGTGAGCACGCCCCGATAGCGATAAAGGAAAGCGGAATATCCATAGTTATAGCAAAGAGCTTTGCGAGAATATTCTACCGCAATTCTATCAACATCGGACTTGCAATACTTGAATGTCCCGAAGCGCCCGACAGAATCTTTGAGGGTGACGAGCTTGTCGTGGACCTTGACCTCGGACTTATAAAGGACGTTACGACAAACGAAAGCTTCAAAACTCAGCCGTTCCCCGAATTTATACAAAAAATAATCACCGGCGGAGGACTCGTTGAAGCAATCCGCAAGGGCGAAATAAAGTGAGGAATATATGGAATACAATATAGCTCTTTTGAAGGGTGACGGAATCGGCCCGGAAATCGTTGACAGTGCGGTAAGAGTGCTGATTAAGGTAGGGGAAAAATATAACCATACCTTCAACTTTACACCGTACGAAATAGGAGGCGCCGCAATAGATAAATACGGGATTCCTCTGCCGGAGCATACGGTGGAGGGTTGTCTTAATTCTGACAGTGTTCTTCTCGGTGCGGTAGGCGGACCGAAATGGGACAACCTTCCGGGAGATATCCGCCCGGAAAAAGCGCTCCTTGGAATTCGTTCAAAAATGGAGCTTTTCACCAATCTCAGACCGGCAAAGCTCTATCCGGCGCTTAAAAACGAATGTCCCCTGCGCTCCGATATCGTTGAAAACGGATTTGACATAATGATAGTCAGAGAGCTGACGGGCGGAATTTATTTTGGCGAGAGAGGAATGCGTGTAGGCAAATACGGTGAGGAGGCTTACGATACCGAATGCTATAGCCGTATGGAAATAGAGCGAATAGCGAGAGTAGCGTTTGAAACCGCTATGAAAAGAGACAAAAAGGTAACCAGCATAGATAAGGCAAACGTCCTTGAAAGCTCAAGGCTTTGGAGACGTGTGGTTCACGAAATAGCGGCTGAGTATCCCGAGGTTGAATGCGTAGATATGCTTGTCGATAACGCAGCTATGCAGCTCGTTCGCAATCCGGGCGGCTTTGACGTAATAGTTACCTCAAATATGTTTGGCGATATACTCTCGGACGAGGCTTCTCAGATAACCGGCTCGATAGGAATGCTCCCCTCAGCGTCACTTGGAAAAACGAAAAGAGGGCTCTACGAGCCTATACACGGCTCAGCTCCCGACATAGCAGGGCAGAACAAGGCAAATCCCATAGCAACCGTGCTTTCGGGCGCTATGATGCTTCTTTACGCCTTTGGGCTGAAGGAAGAAAGCGAAGCGATAGTAAACGCAGTGGATAAGGTTCTTAAAATGGGCTACCGTACGGCAGACCTTGCGCACGGCAAGGACGCTCTCGGAACCGTTGAGATCACAGATAAAATAATAGAGAATTTGTGAATATGAACAAGTTAAAGGAACTGTACCTTCGTCTTTGTATGACGGCGCTTTTCTCAGAGGTAGTAAAGAAGCCGATATTCACCTTTTTTGAAAAGCTTGTCACCGAGGAGCGAAAGGAAGAAAAAATTAAGGCGTATGCGGCTATGGTGGGCGAGATATACCGTTCTCGTTTGTCTCTCTCGGAGCTTGTCAAGAAATACATCTTTGAGGACGAAAACGTCTACATAAAATCTGCGGCGCATAAGCTTTCCGTGAGCGAATCGGTTAAATTTTCGCTTGAAAGCGAGCTTTCTGCGCTATCGGAATTTGCTTCTCTGACGAAGGCTGATTTCGCTGAGGCCATAGGCGTGTCAAATCTTTCGCCCTTTGAGAGCGAAGCTACCGATATAATAACCGAATACCGAGAGAGAGTAAAAAACGTTGAAAAACACGGCTACGGCATATTTTCCTCTCGCCCTATGTTCCGTCTTTCTGAGGGCGGTGTAATCGAGCCTATTTTGAGCGCCGATAAAACCACCGTAGATAAGTTCGTGGGATATGAGGAGGAGAGAACGGCTGTGCTTCGGAATACCGAAGCCTTTGTGGAAGGCAGACCTGCGGCAAACACTCTTCTTTGCGGCGATGCGGGTACGGGAAAATCCTCAACGGTAAAGGCTATAGCTAACCTGTTCTTTGATAGGGGTGTGCGGCTTATTGAGCTTCGTAAGGATCAGCTTAAAATGCTGCCCGAGGTAATGGGCAAGATTAGCGAGAACCCTTTGAAATTCATTATATTTATAGACGATTTGGCGTTTAACAAGAGCGATGACAATTTCAGTATGCTGAAGGCTGCTCTTGAGGGCTCAGCTTCCGCAAAGGCGGACAATGCGGTAATATACGCAACCTCAAACCGCCGTCATATAATAAAGGAAAGCTTTGCGGACAGAGACAGCGGTGATGACGTGCATCGTAACGATACTATGCAGGAAATGCTCTCGCTGTCGGAAAGATTCGGACTTGTAGTACTTTTCTCCAAGCCGAATAAGCAGCTTTATCTTGAAATCGTGCATACGCTTGCCGAAAGATTTGAAGTTGAAATGCCTCAGGAAAGGCTTGATGTACTTGCCGAGGCGTTCGCTCTTAAAAGGGGTAGCCGCTCTGCCAGATGCGCCGAGCAATTTATAGAAAGTCTTCTTTGAATCGAGGAAAAATAATGGTAACACTAGATAACGTCTACCGAGCAAGTCAGGTACTTAAATCGGTAGTTCGAAAAACGGATATAATCTATGCGCCCAAGCTCAGAACCGATGCCGAAATATACCTGAAAACCGAAAATTTGCAGGTAACCGGCTCGTTCAAGGTTAGGGGAGCATACTACAAAATGTCCCGCCTGACGCAAGAGGAAAAGGCGAGAGGTGTTGTTGCTTGCTCGGCGGGTAATCACGCCCAGGGCGTTGCTCTTGCCGCAAGAGAGAACGGAATAAAGGCGGTTATCTGTCTTCCTGACGGAGCGCCGATATCAAAAATAGAAGCAACGAAAAGCTATGGCGCAGAGGTGTGCCTCGTGCCCGGAGTCTATGACGATGCATATAATAAAGCGCTTTCCCTGCGAGACGAAAAGGGCTATACCTTTATCCACCCCTTCAATGACGAAAACGTTATAGCAGGGCAGGGAACGATAGCGCTCGAAATAATCGACCAGCTTCCAAATCTTGACGCAGTTCTTGTTCCGATAGGCGGCGGGGGACTTATATCGGGAATAGCCTATACGGTAAAGTCTATAAACCCGGACGTAAAGGTGTACGGAGTACAGGCGGGTGGCGCCCCCTCTATGTATAAGTCAATAAAGGACGGAGAAATAGAGACGCTTGATAAGGTTTCCACGATAGCGGACGGAATAGCCGTAAAGAAGCCGGGAGATTTGACCTACGAAATGTGCTCGAAATACGTTGACGATATAGTAACCGTAACTGATGACGAAATATCTGCGGCAATACTTGCGTTAATGGAGCAGCAGAAGCTTGTAACCGAGGGCGCAGGCGCAGTAGCGGTAGCGGCTGCAATGTTCGGCAAGGTTGATATAGTTGGCAAGAAGGCGGTATGCCTTCTCTCAGGCGGTAACATTGACGTAACGATACTGTCAAGAGTAATAAAAAGAGGTCTTCTGATGTCGGGCAGAAGCTGTCAGCTTATGATAGAGCTTGTTGATAAGCCCGGTCAGTTGAAGGACGTTGCAAGGATTATAGCCGACCTTGGAGGCAACGTAACGAGCGTACATCACGAAAGAGCAAACGAAGGCTCAGACGTCAACGGCTGCTATCTTCGTATAATTCTTGAAACCAGAAACTACGAGCATATAGAAGAAATCAAAAAAGCACTCGTGCAGGAAGGCTTTAAGCTTGTATAACTATTCTAATATAGAATATAGTATGAAAGTATATTAGAATATAGAAGTATATTGAGATAAGTTATATAGAGTCTTATAATAGAGCTTTATAATGAAGGAGAAAACAATGAAAAAAATATCTACAGATAAAGCGCCCGCAGCGATAGGGCCGTATTCTCAGGCTATAGTAGCGGGCGGATTTGTGTTCACGTCCGGTCAGATACCGATTAATCCCGAAACCTCAGCGATAGAAGCCGAGGGAATAGAGGCTCAAGCGGAGCAGGTAATGAAAAATCTCGGCGCAGTCTTGGAAGCTGCCGGAAGCTCATACGAAAAAACGGTAAAAACAACCTGTTTTCTCGCCGATATGGCGGATTTTGCAGCATTCAACAACGTCTACGCAAAATATTTTACCGAAAAACCGGCTCGCTCCTGCGTAGCAGTAAAGACTTTGCCAAGGGGTGTGCTTTGCGAGGTTGAAATAATCGCTTTAGCGGAATAAATCGTCCAATACTGCGTTGCCGACCGACAAAAAAAGGGCTCGACATAGGAAACTATGCCATCGCCCTTTTTTGCGTTCTTGCGCCTTGTCTTGAACGATTTCTTCTCGCTAAAATCACCGAAAGAGAAAAGGAAAGCAAACGCAGTGAAATGGTTGAAAAGTTTGATATTGCGTTGGCAAAAGTAGTTTTCCATTTTCCACGTTCCATTTTCAACTAACCAAAAAGGTCAACTATGCCATCGCCCTTTTTTGCGTTCTTGCGCCTTGTCTTGAACGGTTTCTTCTCGCTAAAATTGCAAAGAGAGAAGAGGAAAGCAAACGCAGTAAAATGGTTAAAAAGTTTGATACTGCGTTGGCAAAAAGTAGTTTCAACTTTCAACTTTCAACTTTCAATTTTCCATTTTCAATTTTTAACTGACCAAAAAGGTCAACTATGCCATCGCCTTTTTTTGTGTTCTTGCGCCTTGTTTTGAACGATTTCTTCTCGCTATACATAACTCGCTATACATAATAAGTATATGATTAAGTTTTTGCACAATCATAAATATATTTTGTCATTTTGTAAATATTTTTTTGTGGCAATTGTAAAAAAATAGTCTTTAAACGAGCAAAAAATATGTAAAATGACCAAAAGAAAAACGGTCAAAAATGTTTTGGCTCTTTGTCAATAGTTGGGGTGAAAAAAGATAAAAAACAATCGAATAATATAGAACCAATTTAATTGAACTAAAAAAAGCATAGGCAAAGGGACGCTCAGTTAAGAGTATCGCTGCCTATGCTTTTTCGGCTTTTGCCGAGGTGCTTTTACTTAAAGGAATCCTATTGATTATTTCGTTACGGGGTTTCCGCATTTATCGAAAAGCGGAAGCTTTTCAAGATAAATAATATCCTTTCTTTCGGTTGCATCTCCTTCTGCGAGGATTGCCATTTTTCCGACAACGTTTCCGCCCGACTGCCTGACGATATTTTCAAGAGAGGCTAGCGAACCGCCGGTGCTGATAACGTCATCTACTATAAGGACTCTCTTTCCTTTCATATATTCGGCATCGTAGCCGTCTATATAAAGCGTTTGCTTTGCCTCTGTAGTTATCGACTGCGTTTCGCACTTGATAACGTTTCTCATATAGAGCTTGACGCCCTTACGGGCGAGGACGTATCGGTTTTTTCCCGATAATCTGCACATTGAACAAATAAGGGGGATACCCTTAGACTCGGCGGTTATCATTACGTCGTGCTCCGGAGCCAGTGCAAGCAGAGCTTCGGCGCACCTTTCGGTTAGCTCAACGTCACCGAAAAGGACGAACGCTCCGATATACAGACTGTCAGAAATAGGGCAAAGCGGCAAATCGCGCTCGATGCCGGCAACCTTGATTTTGTAAACCATAAAGTCATCTCCTAGCATTTTGATATGTCTACATTATACATCACCAAGGAAAAAAATGCAAGCGCAATTGATATTTTTAAGTTTTTCCGTCCTTGCTGTCCGTTTATGCGTAAAAATCGTGCTTTCCTATGGAAAATTCATAGGTTCGGTTATTGGGTATCCAAGAGGAAGACGAGGCTGCGGGATATAGAAAGAAGAGCGAATTTTCAGAAAGCGAAAAGCCTTCAAGGCAAATCTTTGCGGCAAGAACCGAGGTGTATCCGGGGGTATTATGAATGCTTCCGTCAAGAACCGGGCTGAACTGAACGCCGTACTTGCGGTCAAAAATCACGCTCCAGATAGTGTTAGGATATAGGGGTGAGCGAACACGGTTGAGAACCACGCCGCCAACCGCAATCTGCCCGAGCAGCGACTCTCCTCTGCTCTCGGCGTTGATTATGCGGGAAAGCCAGTACACCTCGTCTTCTCTATAGAAGCTCTCGGCGCTGCGAAGCGGAGCTACGGTTCCGTAAAAATGGATAGAGGCGGACGAGCCGTAAGAAAACCGAAGTCCAAGCGCCTTTGAAAGCGAGCTTATAGGAACGTACATTGCGCCATCGGAAAGTACCACCGAGGGTGTCATAGAAAAAAGCGGACGGTCGGACGCATAGAGAACGTAGGCTCCGTCCGAAACCGAGATGTTATGACCGGCGCCCTTTGCCGTTAGGGTTCTTGAAGCGGAGTTGTAGGTAACGACTGCTCCGCTTAGGCTTTCCATCGCCTTTCGCATAGGAATATACGGCTCACCGCCTATAAGTCTGCCGTAAAAGCCCGCATTTTTACCGTTTATGTAAAGGGTGAGCGGTGAATAGGCGCTGAGCGTTTTGTTTTTTATTCCCGAAACGGAGAGGGGTGTTTTAACGGCGCTTCTCTCCGAAGCGGCCGTTTTTGCTTCTGCCGCAAAAGCAGGGCGAGCAGATATCGTAAAGAAAAGAACGAGAAGAATCAACGAGGAAGCGAGTCTGATTAATTTTTTTTGCATTTGCCTCCCTTCTGCCACCTTTGGCGGCATTAAAAAATATAACCGTCTTTTCGGCGCCCACTGCCGGCATTTTGCGCTTAGCCTCTGATATCCGAAAATCCGATATGGCAAAATTATACCCTATTTTGATATTTTTTTCAATGCAAAGATACTGGAAGAAGAGGAAGGATTTGAAAATGGAAAATGGAAAATTGAAAGCGGAGAGCGGAGAAGCGGGGGTTATACAGTTAAAAAACGAAACGTAAAGATATGAATTTAGTTATTTTGTACCGTTTTGATTCTATATTATTGCTTTTTGCACAATGTTTATACGAATGCTTACGATAATGCAAAATTTATTTACGAAAATGCAAAGACATCGCCAAAGGTTTATTATATAATACTTTTAGATATCTAAACGCGAATGACAGCGTTTTCTATCAAAAATTTTAGAAAGGAAAATTCGAAATGAAAAAATTCAGTAAAATTCTGGTTCTTCTTCTTGCTATGATAGCTATCCTGACCGCCTTCACGGTAACTATCCTTGCAGACGAAACACCGGAACAGAACAAGGACATGGGCACTATTGATGTTTCTTTCGTTTGGGAAGATAAGGCACCCGGTGCGCAAATCCAAACTTTAGGTGACACAAAACCTGCCTATATGTGCGTTGGACTTGGCCAGAACGGAAGTGAAAAGTATCTTATCTCTACACCAAGCCCATCAAGGGGAGGAACAGGTGTCTACAGAAACGATTATAATTTTTCCAATGGCGGTGAGACTACGAAAAAGTATAATCATCAAGATTATCCTTACATAGTAACCGACTTTGATATATGCTCGCCTACCGGCGATGCCAGTATCGGTGCATCAGACTCAATGAGCCTTCTCGATATCCGCTATAGAATACCTGACTATAGCCAAGAAGAGAGTCTTATATTCACCAAAGGTGGTGAATTTATAAATCTCGTTAACTACGAGGAAATAAAAAGCTGCCTTGATATAGACGGTAAAGCATATAACTGGCAGCACGTCACTGCAATTGCAAAGTTTGTGCCTACCGTTGACGATGGTAATCTAATAACGGATGCGTACTATGAAATTGCCTTCTACGTAGATGGCGAATATAAAACTACCGTCACAAGAATTCCTGACAAATGGCAATTGGCATTGTTGAAGGGCAAAGAGCCTAACAAAGCAGGATTTCGAGAAGTTACATTTTTAAGCCAGGTAAATAGAGGTACATCCGCTATACCAGATTTTAATTTTGACACGTTTAAACAAGATGATAAATCTACTTGGCCCGGATATACTACCGACATCACCGATGTAATAGCTGCAGACTCCAAATATACTAAAGCAGACGATGGCTCTGCATACATCAGTCCTGAGTTCTGGTTTAAGGAGAGCATTGCAGTTGACAATATGAGCATCAACTTTTATCAGGACGGCTGGACAAATGATGACATCGCAGCCGCCCTCTACAATGCGGAAACCTACGACTATCCCTTCGGACTTGTTACGGCAAAGCTCAACGATGATGTTTATGACAACTTGAGCGAGGCAGTTGATGCTGCAAAAGATGGCGACATTATATATCTTTTTAATGATATAACCGAAATCGTTAACATTGATAAGAAAATTATCATTGACACGAGAAAGTACGTTGACGGCGAAGCAACGAGCGATTGCTACACGGCAAACTTCGCATCTGATTACGAGCAGGAAAACGATAACGGCGTTATCACCTTTAAGGAGGCCGAGAATTACGTAGATGTTTATTGGGATCCCTGCGACACTTGTACTTGCGATAGCTACGTAGAACACGGTGCCGAATGCGACTGTACCTGCTTTGAGGACGATGCAAATCACCCCGGCCACATTCTCGGCTTAGCCGGAGGAACGGCAGTTCTCGGCTCTACTCTCGTATATCCCGGTGAAATTCCCACCTTCGATATTGTGGACGGCAAGTCAATAAGGTTTGTGGGCTGGTCAAGAGACGGATATGACGGCGAGATTCTTGAAACCATCACCGTAACCGAGGATGATATTTATGCGGAAGAGCTTTTACTCTATCCCGTATATGAGATTGCAGTTTATTCCTTTGAAGTTATCACCTCTGCCGGCGTTACATACCACACCGCAGACGAGTTTGAGGCTTTGCTTGAGGGCGCTACTTCCGGCACTACGGTTAAGCTTCTCCGTGACCTCGAGGGCAATTTCGGAAAAATAGACCTTACAACGAATAAAACTCTTACGCTCGACCTTAACGGATACGACATCAAAAGAGCTAACGTTTACGGCACTAAATACGACAATTCCACCGGCGCGGTTATCGAAACCGTTGCCTCTACCGGCAGTACGTTTTTCACTCTTTCAAACTCCGTTAACTTTACGGTTACGGACAGCACTAACTCAGGTAATTCCGAAATATATATGCTCACTATGCAAAGAGATACCCGGGTTAACGAAAACGGAAACGTAGTTGACTATACAAACGGCGCTCGCTCTGCGACTACCTTTGCATCTATCGAAAGCAGTATGACCTTTAAGCTTTCAAACGTTTCTCTTTACTGCTCCTCTTTTGCCAGGTCAGGATATGGATATCAAGTTCACGTTGTTGATATTGATAACTGCAAACTCTACAGCACCGAGGTTTCAACATCCGCCGCTTATCCTTTTCAATTTACCAATGCATCTAGCGGAAGCAGACTAAAGGTTACCGACACATTTATTTACTATAACCTCGACAATTACCTTCTCCGTATTCAAGGAACAGGTATTCCCACAACCTTTGAAAACTGCGATATATACGTAAAGAAAAACGGATATTTCCAGAACGAAGCCGATGCTTCCAAGCTTAATATAATCGGCTGCCGCTTCTACGGTATCTGTAACACATCGGACTCTCACAACAACGGTATCTTTTCTAGCGTCATTGAAAACGGCGTCAACAATTCTATGTTTACACCCACAAATTTCGACAACGGTAGGTACGCTCAGAAAAACTATGATAAAATAGATGCTAATCTTCCCGCTGGATATATCATTCGCGAGGTTCAAAACCAAGTAATCTATACGGTGATTAAAACGGTAACGTCGCCCGTTGACGAGACCGGATATCCTACCTTCGATTACGGAACACAGGACGAAACAGTTACCTACAAGTACGAGGTAGTTAAGACCGCAGTGGTCAACTGGTATGACGATATTAAGAATATTCACAAAACTGAAACCGCTATCGTAGGCGAATCGGTTACCGCTCCAAAGCTTACCTATGCGATAGACGGTGACGCCTTTGCAAGCTACAGAAAGGGTCTCTATCTCTGGGGCGATGAAGCCGGAACCGCAGAGGCAAGCCTCGTTATAGACGGCTCCAAGGCAGAATATAATTTCTACGCTCACAAGTCGATAGGTGGCAAGACCGAAGACGTCTCGGCTATCACCGGCGCTCAGCTTTCGCTCGTTTATTTTAACCAGTTCCACATAGTATTCTATCTCCCCGTTGTTGAGGGTATGGACAGACCTGTAGTTGCGGGTTGTTCGGATGCCAACGGAACCGTCAATATTGACGGCAAGGAATACTGGACGTACACCTGGTGGACTGAAACTACCACGGTTTTTGAAAATCAAGCTTGCAAAGTAACATACACTATAGACGGCAAGGAATACGTGAAGGACGTTACTATTCTCAGCGGACTTCGCTATGCACAGCTCGTTCTCGGAGACGAGAATTACACCGCAGAGCACAAGTCTGTTGCTAATATGGTAAGATACGTAAGAGAGACTCTTGAAGCAGTAGACGATAAAACATATGACACTGATATAGAAGCTCTTATAGGAACGGATAACGGTGACGGTTCGACCAGCGGCGGTCTTTATGACCTTGACGAATATTCAACCGAATATAATAACACCTCGTCTGACGTAGATAACTACGATGAATTTATTGAGTTCATTTACTTTGGAGTACCTAATGGAGGTTCAGTGGCTAATATCTACGTTTCTCTTACCGAAACGGCGTACAACAACGGCGCAAGGATTACTAAGATTGTGGCAGGCGGCTCAGACGTTGGCTTGGGCGGAAGTGATCGCCAGCAGTGCGCGAAGGATATGAAGGTATATTATGCAATAGGAACTATCGAGGTTACCGTTTCTGTTCCTGAAGCAGCAGCTACCGAAGATGTAGAAGCAGGTTCCTTCACCTTCACGTATTCTCTCGGTGCATACATCACCAGACTTTCTGAAGGCGAACCGAATGAAGAGTACAACGAAAGTCTCCAGCTTGCAAAGGCTATTTACGACTTCGGTGTTTCGGCAGGCGAATACAAAGCGCAAATTGAAGCTTCCAGAAAATAATTCAGCTAACTATTTCGGTAGCCCATAAGGGCACCGAAGAAACAAAAATCCCGCATAAGACGGGAACAAAACAAAAAAATAAAATAAGGATAAAGCACAAAAAGCATAATAACGATTGACCGAAAAGGGCACGGAGAAATCCGTGCCCTTTTTGGTGGAATTGAAAATTGAAAATTGAAAATGACAGTGCGAGGGAATTTTCTAATTTTCTTTAATTCTGCGCTCAGAATTTCTAAACTCCTTCAATTCCGCTATTTTAATTCCGCGCTCAAAGCTCAGTTCATATATTTTCGCAGCTTCTCTATGGCGGCCTTTTCAAGCCTTGACACCTGTGCCTGTGAAATGCCTATCTCGTCTGCGATTTCCATTTGCGTTCTACCCTTGTAAAAGCGGCGGGAAATTATGTTTCGCTCTCTGCTGTTCAGCTTTTTCAGCGCTTCCTTTAGGGTTATGCTTTCAATCCATTTGTCGTCCGATTCTCCGTCAGTTGTGAGCTTGTCTATAACGTACATTGAATCCTCGCCGCCATCGTTATAAACCGAGTCGTAAAGCGACATAGGCTCAACTATAGCCTCTATTGCATAGCCTACGGTGCTTTCACTTTCGCCAAGGATTTTTGCTATTTCCGCAACCGAGGGCTCTTTGCCTTTGTCCAGAGATATTTTCTCCTTGACCTGAAGAGCCTTGTATGCAAGGTCACGAACGCTTCTTGAAATTCTCATAGAATTGTTATCCCGCATATAACGCCGTATTTCGCCTATAATCATCGGTACAGCGTAGGTGGAGAATTGAACATCCAGCTCAGTATTAAAATTGTCAATTGATTTTATAAGTCCGATGCACCCTACCTGAAAAAGATCATCCACATTTTCGCCACGCCCGCCG
>JAZSBB010000022.1:0-4187 GCA_045602185.1 Eubacteriales bacterium | reverse complement strand
AAACGAAAATAGAATAAAAAAATAATAAAAATTGAGGAAAACCGCAGGTTTTCACCCTCGTTTCCCTCAAAAATCACTTTTTATGCAGAGGTATTGTGTTTTTTACAATACCTCTGTTTTTTATTTGGCTATGCCTAAATGCGACAGCCCATTTTAAAGGAGAATGCAAATAAGTCCGTTAGCGCCCTCGTTAACGACTCTCTCAAGAGTTTCCCCCAGCTTTTCTCTTGAGGCGTCGGGGATATTGTCAAGCTTTGAGTTCATTCCGTCACTGACAAGGTCGTAAAGCGATTTGCCAAACATATTAGATTCCCAAACCTTATTCGGCTCCGCTTCAAGCTCTCCCTGCAGATATCTGACAACCTCCTCGCTTTGCTCCTCCGTTCCCACAACGGGGCACAGCTCGGTTTTTATTCCCGTTTTTATCATATGAATTGAGTCGGCCTTGGCACTTACCTTAACGCCCCAGCCGCCTGCGTGCTTCGTCAGCTTAGGCTCCTCAAGCACAAGCTCGTCAGGCGAAGGCATAACTATGCCGTAACCCTTTTCTTTAACGTCACGAAGCGCAGATTCAATTTTTTTATATTCTTTTTCGGTTTCTGAAAGAGATTTCAACGTGTCGAAAAGAGAAAGCTTGTCGTTGATTTCAAAGCCGGTAACGTCCTTCATAACGGAAAAATATTCTTCCTCGGATATAGGAATGTTAAATTCACCGCAGCCGTCCTTTGCGCTTAGCATAACCGTTTCTATACCTTCAAAATCACCAACGCTTCTTGAAGCGTCACCCAGTGTGGAAACAGAGTCCGAAAAATCGTTTATTTTCTCTAAAATTTCGGAATAGAGCGAATGCTCCTCGGGCAGAGCTGCCGTCCAATCGGGCAGATTAAAGGTGAGGGAGGTAACGGGAAATTCCGCAAGAATGAGCTTCAGCATTTCTTTTATATCTGTGGCGGAAAGATTCATAGCGTTAAGCAGCGCAACGGGTGCACCGTATTTTTTCTCAAGCTCAAGCGCAAGCGTGCGAGAGGCCTCGTTTTCCGGATTTTTGGAATTTAAAAGAATAGCGAACGGCTTTCCCAACACCCCAAGCTCCTTTGCAACCCGTTCCTCAGCTTCAATGAAGCTATCCCGAGGAAGCTCTCCGAAGCTACCGTCCGTGGTAACGAGAATGCCTATAGTGGAATGCTCCCCGATAACCTTACTCGTTCCAAGCTCTGCGGCTTCCTTAAAGGGCATAGCCGAATCTGACCAAGGCGTCATAACCATTCTCGCCTCGCCGTCCTCCTCAGCCCCCAGTGCTCCCTCAACGAGATATCCTACGCAATCTATCATTTTAACGTTTAGCTCGGTTCCGTCCTCTGAGCGTATCTTTACGGATTCGTCAGGTATGAACTTAGGCTCGGTGGTCATAACCGTTCTCCCGGAGGCACTCTGCGGAGTACTGTCCGTGGTTCTTGCTCTGTCGTATTCGTTATCGATATTAGGAATTACCACAGCGTCAAGAAATTTTTGAATAAAGGTGGATTTTCCCGTCCTTACAGGGCCTACAACCCCTATGTAAATATCTCCGCCGGTTCTTTCTTTCACGTCCTTATATATACTCGTATCTGCCATTGTGCTGCCTCCGTGTATTTTATCTCACAACACTTTATGAAAGATAATTTGATAATATGCATAGCTTGATTTTTAAAAAACATTTTGAGAGCTTGAAGAAAAACAGAGAATACCAAAAAATAAAAGTCTATGCGGCAATGAGTTTTGTTTCTCCGTTAAGGATAACACTCATTGCCGCATAGGTTTTGTTGTTATATTAATTCATTATTTTGCGTTTTTAGATAGCTTTTTCGGTATGATAACGCCTGCGGGCGAGGTTATATTCTTTATATCTCCGCCTCTCGTTTCGACTATAAGGGAGCAGTCCTCGTGATTTATGCCAAGAACCTTGCAGGAATATCTCTTTCCGTTTTCAAGATATTTTATCTTAGCGCCGTGCAAAAGAAAATTCTCCCTATACATATTCATAAACTTAGTGCTGTTTTTCATATTAGCGTAGAAGGGGAAAAACTTGTTCAGAATATTTTTGGCTATAATAATAGATATAGAGGTGTTTTCGCTTACGAAAACCTTTCGCACAAGGTCGGTAAGCCTGGGGGGAAAATCCTCGTCCGAAAGCGAAACCGAAAAGCTGACTATTATATATTCGTAAGAGGTGAAGCTGTCAAGCTTTCCTTCGATAGTAACTCCGCCGATAGATTTTCCTTCGCAGTAAACGTTGCTTACCCAGCCGATACCAAGCTTTTTTGAGGTATGCTCGGAAAGTGCGGTAACCAGTGAAACGGTAGCGAGAGAGGATAAGAGCGCCGCTTGGGAAGGGAAGATAGATGGGCGCAGAATGCAGGACATATAAAGCCCCTTTTTGTCGGTGCCTCTTTGAACCTCATACTCCGATATAACGGCGTATCTGTCGGGATATCCCATCTTTGCGTATTGCTTTGCAAGCATAGACGTAGAAAGAAGCCTTTCGTGGAACTCAAGCTTAACTATCGTATCGTCAGACGCTCGCATAGTAACGATGCTTTTTGCCATAACCAAGACTCCTTTCGTAGATTGTTTGCAAAATAAAGGTTTTTAATACGCCTTTCCCCAATAGACGAGCTTTTTCGCTTCTCTGCCGCAGCAAACGCATTTGTCGGAGCAGCGCTCATCGCTAAAGGGAATGCAGCGAGAGGAAACGTCAGCGGTTTCCTTGAGCTTTAATTCGCACTCAAGCTCTCCACACCACATAGCCTTGATATATCCGCTTTCTTTTGCCGCAATTTCTGTAAGCTCATCGAGCGTTGTTGCGGTAAACGTGCGGTTTTCTCTGTTTTTGAAAGCCTTTTCGTAAAGCGCCTTAGTAAGCTTTGAAAGCTGGTCGTTTACGGTAGGAACAAGCTCGTCAAGAGAAACGAAAAGCTTTTCTCTGTTATCTCTGCGAACCAGAACGCATTTGTTGTCTGCGATATCACGGGGGCCAATCTCGATTCTGACGGGAACGCCTTTCATTTCGTATTCGCTGAATTTCCAGCCGGGAGATTGCTCGGAATCGTCCACCTTAACTCTTATGCCGGCAGCTTTAAGCGCATCTGCAATTCTTGCGGCAGCCTCGAGAACGCCCTCTTTATGCTGCTGAACGGGTATTACTACGGCTTGAATGGGAGCAACTGCGGGGGGGAGAACGAGACCGGAATCATCGCCGTGAGTCATAATTATACCGCCGATTATTCTTGTGGAAACGCCCCAAGAGGTTTGATGAGCGTATTTAAGCGTGTTATCCTTGTCAAGATACTGAATATCAAACGCCCTTGCAAATCCGTCACCGAAATTATGGGACGTACCGCCTTGCAGGGCCTTACCGTCGTGCATAAGAGCCTCTACGGTGTAGGTAGCAAGAGCGCCCGCAAATTTTTCCTTATCCGTCTTTTTACCCTTGAGAACGGGCATACCGAGGTCGTTTTCAAAGAAATCAGCGTAAACGTTCAGCATCTGAACGGTTCTTGCTTCTGCTTCTTCGGCAGTTCTGTGCATAGTGTGTCCCTCCTGCCAGAGAAATTCTCTGGAGCGAAGGAATGGGCTTGTGGTTTTTTCCCAACGAACAACCGAGCACCACTGGTTATAAAGCTTAGGCAAATCTCTGTACGATTTAATTATATTAGCGTAATGCTCGCAGAAAAGCGTTTCTGAGGTCGGTCGAACGCAAAGCCTTTCGGCGAGCCTTTCGCTTCCGCCGTGGGTAACCCACGCAACCTCGGGCGCAAAGCCTTCAACGTGGTCCTTCTCCTTGTTAAGAAGGGATTCTGGTATAAACATAGGCATATATACGTTTTCGACTCCGGTTTCTTTAAACCTTGCGTCAAGAATTTTTTGAATATTTTCCCAAATAGCATAACCGTAAGGGCGAATTATCATACAGCCCTTTACGCCTGAATAGTCAATAAGGTCAGCCTTTTTAACTATATCGGTGTACCATTTTGCAAAATCCTCGTCCATAGACGTAATCTGTTCAACGAGTTTTTTTCCGTTTTCCGCCATTTTAAAATAAGTCCTTTCGAAATCACAAAATCTCAGGGTAAATTATATACCAGAAATGAATATTTGTCAAGTTAAAATAGGAAATTCGCATTAAATTTGATAATGTAAACGTAAAA
>JAZSBB010000021.1:0-18579 GCA_045602185.1 Eubacteriales bacterium | reverse complement strand
ATAACATATATTTTATAAAAAATAAACACTAAATTGTAAAAAAATTGGAAAATGAGAGAATTTGTTATTTGCTAAGGTTGCAAAGCGGTGCTTTTTGTGTTAAAATTAAGGTGAAAATATCGAACAATACATAAAAGCGTCTGCTTTGGGAGAAAATCTCTATGAAGAAAATTAATATAGTGCTGTACGAGCCCGAAATTCCTCAAAACACGGGTAACATATCAAGAACCGCAGCGGTGACGGGCGCAGCCCTGCATATAATAAAGCCTATGGGCTTTGAGGTCACCGATAAGCATTTAAAAAGGGCGGGGCTTGATTACTGGGACAAGCTGGATATAACCTACTATGAAAGCTACACGGATTTTCTTACTAAAAATCCGGAGGCAGAGCTTTACTTTTTCTCGGCAAAGGGCGGGATTTGCTATACGGATATCACGTATCCTGACGGAGTCTATCTGGTTTTCGGCAAGGAATCTGTGGGGCTTCCCGAGGAGCTTGTCCGCAAAAATTTTGAGAGGTGCCTGAGAATACCGATGCTGCCAACGCTCAGATGCCACAATCTTTCAAATTCCGTTGCGATAGCGGTTTACGAAGTGCTAAGGCAAAATAACTTTGAGGGATTAACGAATATAAGATAAGCTCGTCAGAAAAAGGAGCTTTATGGAAAAAGAAAGACCTATAACCCCCGTTCTTTTGGGCGCAGACCTCTGCGCTTACTCGGTTGCCCGTGCGTTTCACGAGTATTCGGGAGTTAAAAGCTACGCCTTTGGCAGATACAGATGCGGACTTACTCAGTTTTCAAAAATAATAAAAGCATACGTATGCGCAGGACTTGACGATATGAGAATTGCAGGTCCTGCGCTGTTTGATTTTGCGAGAGAGCATAAGTCGGAGAGGCTTTTTGTCATACCTTGCTCAGACCTATACGTTGAAACGGCAGCGCTGATTTCGGAGAATTTTCCAGATTACTATTCCTCGTATCTGCCAAGACACGAGCTGAGATTTAAGCTTCGTAACAAATCGAGCTTTTATGCGCTTCTTGAAAAATACGGAGTTCCGTATCCGGAAAGCTTTGACGTTACCTACACGAACCGAAAGAAAGAAATAATAAAAGCGGTTTCTTATCCTGTGGTAGTAAAGCCGGCAGATTCAGCGGAATACTGGAAATACTGTAGCTTTCAGGGAATGAAAAAGGTATATTTTCCGAAGGATTCCTACGATGCCGTAAATATATGCGATAAAATCTACGAGGGTGGATATCGGGGAAGGATTGTGCTTCAAAAAAGAATTATGAATCCAAAGCTATCCGTGCTTACCGTCTTTTTTCAGGACGGACGTGCCGTAAGAGCTGCATACGGCAGAGTAATACTTGAAGAAACGGGAGCAACCTCTCACGGAAATCACGCAGCGATAATAACTGCGCCCACGACTCCTCTATGTAAAAGTCTTATGAAAACCTTTGAGCACATAGGCTACTCTGGTTTTGCAAATTTCGATATAATTTCGGACGGAAAAGAAGAATTTGTTTTAGAGGTGAATCTAAGGCAGGGAAGAAGCTGCGACTATATGCGTGCGGCAGGAATAAATATAGCCGAATTAATTACAAAAACGGCGAACGGAGAAAAAATAGAAAAAAGCCTTGAGTGCGGAAAAGTGTATTGGCATTATCCGCCGCACAGCGCCGTAAGGCTTCTTGCCGAGAACTCTGACACAAGGGAAGCGGAGGCTCTTATGAAAAGCGGATTTGCCCATTCTCCGTTATCCTACTTTCCGGATACGAAAAACAGTAAGCTAAGACGTGCGTATGTCGCTATCCACGCCCGGCGACTTGAAAAAAGCTTTATGAAAAACGCAGGTAACGAATATTGAAGCTCTCGGAAATCGTGCGTAATATAAACGCAACTCTTCTCCTTGGAAGAGGCGCATCTGCTGATATGGAAATTCTTTCGGTATGCGTTGATTCACGCCTTGTAAGCCACGAAAGCATATTTGCTCCTATTCTCGGATACAAGAAAAACGGAGCCGATTACGTAAACGAGGCTTATATCAGAGGGTGCCGTGTATATCTGAGCGAAACCAATGCCGAGCCAAAAGACGACTGTGCGATTATAAAAGTAAAAAACCTAAGAAAAAGCGTGGCAGAGTTGTCTAATTTGCTTGTTGATTTTAAAAACAAAAAGCTAAACGTAATAGGCATAACGGGCACTAAGGGCAAAACCGGAGTTGCCGTTATTCTCTCGGGGCTGCTATCGTCAGCGGGAGTACCAACCTATTCTGTGGGAACGCTCGGTGTCCTTGACAAAGACTCAAATTTAATCAGAACTACTATGAATACTACCCCTGAGCCTACGGAGCTTTTTTCTATACTTTCGGAATGCAAAGATTCGGGCGCTGAGGCGGTAGCGCTCGAGGTTTCCAGCCAGGCGATAAAGGATTTTCGAATATGGGGAATAGACTTTCACAGCGTGATTTTCACCTCTCTCGGAATAGACCATATCGGCTCCTCGGAGCACGAAAGCTTTACCGAATATATAAGAGCTAAGCGCTCGTTATTTACAGATTATAAGCATAAGCTTGCCTTTTTCAATGCAGATGATTTTTACACGCCGTTTATGTCGTTCGGAACGGAAAAATGTATAAAATGCGGTTTTTCCAAAACTGCCGATTTTAAAATAACCGACTATCTTATCACAGAAAAGGGAAGCGAATTTAAGATAAACGGAGTATCCTTTTCTTCAAAAATGCACGCAAAATACGATGCCGTAAATTCTTGCTTGGCAATAGCGGCCGCGTCTCTTTATACCGAAAAGCCGCTCTCTTATTTTAAAGAAAGCTTTTCTCAGATTACAATCCCCGGCAGATATGAAAAATATTATATTTGCGATAGATGCTTTATAATCGATTATGCGCATAACGCCCTTAGCTTTTCTTCCGTTTTCGGTCTTACGAGAAAGCTGTTTTCGGGAAAAATTATAGCCGTGTTCGGCTCGGTTGGAGAGAGAAGCAAAAATAGGCGCAGAGAGCTTGCCGAAATAGCGGAAAAATTTGCGGATTACTCTATAATAACCTTAGATAACCCCGGCTTTGAGTCTCCCGAAAAAATATGCGCCGAAATTTTTTCCTTTTACAAAACCGATAACGCCGAGGTGGTTTTGGACAGAAAAAAGGCAATTCTTCGTGCGTACGAGCATTCCTCACCTAACGATGCAATTCTTATTCTCGGCAGAGGAAACGAAGCCTTTATGGATATAATGGGAAGGAAGATTCCTCTTTCAGATAGGGATATTATAATGAATATTAAAGCGGGAATTTATTGATTTTATGTATAAAATAACGCTTTTTATTTCGTTTTTTTCTTGACTTTTACGGAAACGTGTAGTAAAATATTATTAAAACAAAATATTTTATTATAAGAGGTAAACGGTTTTGACTAAAATAGATATAATTTCCGGATTTCTAGGAGCGGGAAAAACAACGCTCATAAAAAAGCTTATCAAGGAAGCTTACGTGGGCGAGAAGGTAGTTCTTATCGAAAACGAGTTTGGAGAGATAGGAATTGACGGAGGCTTTCTTGCAGATGCGGGTATCGAAATAACCGAAATGAATTCTGGCTGTATTTGTTGCTCTCTGGTAGGTGATTTTTCGGTTGCGCTTTCAAAGGTCTTTTCCGAATACGCTCCCGACAGAGTTATTATAGAGCCCTCAGGCGTAGGTAAGCTTTCTGACGTAATCAAGGCAGTAAAGGGAGTTGAAACCGAAAGCGCAAGGCTTAACACCTATACGACCGTTGTAGATGCCGGAAAATGCAAAATGTATATGAAGAATTTCGGAGAATTTTTCGGCGACCAGATAAAGCACGCAAGCGCAGTCGTTTTTTCTCATACTGACGTTGCGAAAAGCCATAAGGTAGAGGAAGCAGTAGCTCTCGTCAAGGAAAACAATCCCGATGCGGTGATTATAACCGCTCCATTAAACGATATTGACGGAAAAGAAATTCTTTCCGCTATGGAAAGAAGCAATACTATTGAAAACGAGCTTCGTGAGCTGGAGCACCACCACGAGCACGGTGAGCACTGCGACTGCCACGGCCACGAGCACCACCACGAGCACGGTGAGCACTGTGACTGCCACGGCCACGAGCACCACCACGAGCACGGTGGGCACTGTGACTGCCACGGCCACGAGCACCACCACGCCGATGAGGTTTTTGCCAGCGTAGGAGTCGAAACACCCAAAAAGTTCACGTCAGAAAAGCTCAGCGAAATCCTGGAATCCTTCGATGAGGATTCCGACTACGGAATGATACTCAGAGCGAAGGGAATAGTAATGTCCGAGGACGGAAAATGGCTGCACTTTGACTACGTTCCGGGCGAAGCGGATATAAGATACGGAGCAGCCTCGGTAACCGGCAGAATATGCGTTATAGGCTCAGGCATCGATAAGGAAAAAATTAAGGAGCTTTTCGGAGTTTAATATGGAAATACCGGTATATCTTTTTACAGGCTTTCTTGAAGCCGGAAAAACGAAATTTATATCCGAAACCTTGCAGGACCCCGGCTTTAATGACGGAAAACGAAAAATTCTGGTTATATCCTGCGAGGAGGGCGAAGAAGAGCTTGACCCCCAAACTCTTGGCGATAACGTAAGCTTTTCGTCATTTGACGATGAGCAAAGGTTAACGCCGGATAGACTCAACGCAATGCAGAAAAGGTCGGGAGCGGAGATTATCGTTATAGAGTATAACGGTATGTGGCTTCTCGATAGACTGTATAATGCGCTTCCCGAAAACTTTCTCGTATATCAGGAAATAATGATAGCCGATTCCAAAACGGTGCTTTCCTATAATCAGAATATGCGTCAGCTCGTTGTGGACAAGCTTACGAGCTGCGAGATGGTTGTCTTTAACAGAACGGATAACGGCACGGACAGATTTGCCTTGCATAAGTTAGTCAGAGGAGTATCCAGAAAGGCAAATATCTGCTATGAGGATATGAATGGGGAGATTGATTTTGACGATATAGAAGACCCCCTTCCTTACGACATAGAAGCTCCTGTGATTGAGATTGCCGACATTGATTTTGCGATATTCTACAGAGATATGAGTGAGGATTTTGAAAAATACAACGGTAAAAAAGTTAGATTTAAAGGGATAGCGGCGCTGGATTCGTCCTTGCCTAACGGTCATTTTGCAATAGGAAGACATATTATGACCTGCTGCGCAGATGATATAGCGTATCGTGGAGTGATAGCAAAGGGAATGGGTGGACTCAATATCAAAACGAGAGATTGGGTGACTGTCGAAGGAAAACTGGGAATAGAGTATTCTAACCTTTACCGCTCGGAAGGCCCCGTGCTTACCGTTGAATCGGCAAAAAAAGCTGAAAAACCTATAGACGAGGTAGCAACCTTCTATTAATATAATCACGACCTTCAAGGAGTTCAGTATGAAAAAAGAAGATGATAAATTTCCATTCAAAATGTACGCCGCTTCCGGCGAAGGAAAAATAATTGACCTCGGCGTTTACGAATCCTCTATGGAAATAATAGAGGTGCTGAGCGGAAAGGTTGAAATCCAGGTAGGTACAGAGCTTCTTTCTGCCGACCCGGGAGATTTCGTATATATTCCGCCGAAGATGGTATTTTCTGCTTCGTCCATAGACGGTATGGCTTCGCTGAGAGTGATGAAATTTGATTTTTCAATACTTGAAGCAAATATGGAAAAGCTTGATACTGAAATATTTTATATGTTTGAGGTTCAGTCGAAGAACAAAATTTCGGTATTCAGAAGCGGCCACCCGGTGTACGATACCTTAAAAATGTATATGAGCGAGTCGTATGACGAATATCTTGCAAAGGACGTGTGCTATAAGCTACCCATACGGGCGAATATATATCTCATTATGACAGCCCTTCTGAGATACTATTGCGGTTCTAAGGACGAGTCGGATAAAATGATATATCATAACGTTCTCCGTCTGCGCCCCGTAATCACCTTCATATCCGAGCATTACTGCGAGAAAATATACGTAGAAAAATTATCGGATATGATAAACGTATCCCCGGATTATTTTACTAAAATGTTCAAAAGCTCAATAGGAAAAACGCCTATCGAATACATAAACGGACTCAGAGTAAACAGAGCTATGGAGCTTCTTTACACTACCAAGAAATCTATGTCCGAAATTGCCGATGAAATAGGATTTTGCAATCCGAATTACTTTCATAAAATATTCAAGCAATATATCAATCAAAGTCCCCTTGCATATAGAAAAGCAAGTCAGTGACGAACGGCGTAAAAGCGTTTTCAAAATTTCTTAAAATGCGCATCAAGGACAAAAAATCTTTAAAATTAAACAAAAACAAGGTAGAGATACTGCATTTAAGTATCTCTACCTAATTTTTATTCGTTGATAATCTTTAATTCTTCGTTGCCTTTTACAAAATTTGCAGTAACAACGGCCTTTTTGACGCCCTCTTTGCTCGGAAGCTCAAACATAGGCTTCGTCATAAGTCCCTCTATTATAGAGCGAAGACCTCTTGCACCGGTATTTCTTTCAATGGCTAGGTGCGCAATCGCTTCGAAAGCACCGTCCTCAAACAGAAGCTCAATGCCGTCCATTTCGAAAAGCTTCTGATACTGCTTGTATATGGCGTTTTTAGGCTCTTTAAGTATGCGAACCAAAGCGGTTTCGTCAAGATTGTCAAGCGTAACGATAACCGGCAGTCTTCCGACAAGCTCGGGGATTATACCGTATTTTACGATATCGTGCGCTATAACGTCCTTGTAAACTCCTCGTTTTAGCTTTTCCTTTGCGGTTGTCTTTTCGGTTGAAAAGCCTATTTGCTGAGCGCCCTTGCGTTGCTCTATGATAGCTTCGATACCGTCAAATGCGCCGCCGCAAATAAAGAGTATATTCTTTGTATTAATCTGAATAAATTCTTGGTTAGGGTGCTTTCTGCCACCCTGAGGGGGAACGTTTGCAACGGTACCCTCAAGGATTTTTAAAAGCGCCTGCTGAACGCCCTCGCCCGAAACGTCACGAGTTATGGAGCGATTTTCACCCTTGCGTGAAATCTTATCGATTTCATCGATATAAATAATACCGTACTCAGCCTTCTCAACGTCATAATCAGCGGCTTGAATCAGCCTTAGCAGTATGTTTTCAACGTCCTCGCCAACGTATCCCGCTTCCGTGAGGGTTGTTGCGTCAGCTATAGCGAAGGGAACCTTAAAGCTTTTTGCCAGCGTTTGAGCTATATAAGTCTTGCCAACACCGGTAGGGCCGAGCAGAAGAACGTTTGATTTTTGTATCTCTACCTCGTCAATTTCCGAAATTTCTTCCTTCTTCTTTTTGGACGAGTGCGCCTCGGAGGCTTCCTTTAGCTTCAGTATTCGTTTGTAATGATTGTAAACGGCTACAGCCAAAGCGAGCTTTGCTTCGTCTTGACCTATAACGTACTGGTCGAGCATAGCCTTGATTTCTTTGGGGCGGGGAAGGGTGTCGAAGGTAAGCTCCTCTATATCAAGGCCCCCTTTTTGCTCCTCAAATTGCTCGTCTATAAAATCTGCACAAACGCTTATACAACCGTCACATATATAAGCTTTTCCGTCTCCGGAGGGGAACAAAAGAGAAACCTGCTCCTCGCTTCTTCCGCAGAAGGAGCATTTTCTTAAAGTGCGTGTGTTTTCAGAATCGGACATTATTTAAAGTTCCTTTTTTGCAATTACTTTGTCTATCAAGCCGTAAGCCGCCGCTTCGTCTGCATTCATAAAGTTATCTCTTTCGGTATCCATTTCGATAGTTTCAAGAGGTTTTCCGGTTTGCTCCGAAAGCAGAGCATTCAGCTTTTGCTTAATGCGTATAATTCTGTCTGCGTGAATTTTGATATCTGTAGCCTGGCCCTGCATACCGCCAAGAGGCTGATGAATCATAATTTCGGCATTCGGAAGCGCCATACGCTTTCCTTTTGCGCCGCTTGAAAGGAGAAATGCTCCCATAGAAGCCGCCATACCTACGCAAATGGTAGAAACGTCACATTTTATATAATTCATAGTATCGTAAATTGCCATACCTGCGGTAATAGAGCCGCCGGGGCTGTTTATATAAAGATAGATGTCTTTATCGGGGTCCTGAGCTTCAAGATAAAGAAGCTGAGCGACTACGAGCGATGCAGTAGTGTCGTTAACCTCGTCTGCAAGAAAAATAATTCTGTCATTAAGAAGTCTTGAATAGATGTCATAGGAGCGTTCGCCTCTTGATGTCTGTTCAACGACCATAGGAACGAGTGCCATAATAAATTCCTTTCTGAATAAGTTATTTAAAAGCCGACAGTCAAAAGAGTTGTCTTTGACCATCGGCTGATTTTGTAGTGCTTAGTTTGCGTTATCCTCGGAAGCAGCCTCGGCCTTTTCCTTAGCGGGAGCCTTTTTGGTAGACTTTCTTGCGGTTGTCTTTTTAGCGCCCTTTACCTTTGCGTTGCTCTTAACAACCTCCATAGCGTGTGAAACGAGAAGGTCAGCCTTGATATCCTCGGCCATAACCATACCCTTAACCTGATCTACGGGAACATTGTAAGCTTCGGAAATTCTGGTATATTCTGCCTCTATTTCCTCGTCCGAAACGGTGAGCGCTTCAAGCTCGGCAATCTTTTCGAGCGCAAGTCTCATCTTAACCTGCTTTTCAGCCTGGGGACGCATCTGCTCTCTGAGAGCGTCAAGAGTAAGTCCGGTATATTTGAAATAGGTGTTAAGGTCTAGTCCGTTCTGGCGGAGTCTTGTGTCGTAATCTCTAACGAAATTCTCGGTTTCCGCAACGAACATAGGCTCGGGGGTTTCAGCAACGAGCTTTTCGATAAGAGCCTCGGCGAGAGCGGTTTCGAATTCTGCCTGAGCCTTATCCTCGTTTCTCTTTTCCATTTTAGCCTTTATGTCAGCCTTATATTCATCAAGAGTATCAAATTCAGAAATATCCTTAGCGAACTCATCGTCTGCCTCGGGAAGCTCCTCGAATTTAATAGAATTAAGCTTAGTCTTAAATACTGCAGCCTTGCCCGCAAGCTCCTTTGCGTGATAATCCTCGGGGAAGGTTACGTTAACGTCAAACTCCTCGCCGATATTTTTGCCGACAATCTGGTCTTCAAATCCGGGAATAAACGAGCCTGAGCCGAGCTTGAGGTCGTGGTTTTCACCCTTACCGCCGTCAAAAGCAACTCCGTCAACAGAGCCCTCGTAATTGATGTTTGCTACGTCACCCATAGCGGCAGCCCTGTCGGTAACGTCTATTGACCTTGCGTTTCTTTCTCTCGCTCTGGTCAATTCAGCCTCAACAGCCTCGTCAGTAACGGCCTCAACCTTCTTTTCAGCCTCTATGCCCTTGTAGCCGTCAATAGAAACCTCGGGCTTAACGAAGCCTTCAGCCTTGAGAACTATGTCGCCATCGTTTGAAACAAGGTCAAACTTAGGTGCGCCTACAACGGTGATTCCTGCTTCCTTAACGGCAGCCTCGAACGCATCGGGAATACAAGCGTTAATAGCGTCCTCAAAGAAGATTCCTTTGCCGTACATTTTTTCGATAATGCTCTTGGGAGCCTTACCCTTTCTGAAGCCGGGAACGTTTATGGATTTTACATTCTTCTTATATGCTTCGTTCTCCGCCTTGTCAAAAGCTTCCTTGCTTACGGAAAACTCCATAACAAAGCCGGATTTCTCCGTAAGTTCATTTTTAATGAGACTCATTGTTTTTCCTCCGAAAAGATATATTATAATTTTATATTTATTAAATGCCGTACTATTTTACAATAAATAAAAGAGTTTGTCAAGGGATTTACGATTTTTTTACAATTTTGGAATTATTTTCGGCGTAAAGCCTAAATAATCTGCGCTTATTATCGTCATATCTATGCCTAAATGCTCAAAATGTGCGGGAGCGGTATAATTTGCGTGTATGTGACCGAAATAGAGTCTTTTTACGCCAAATTCGATTAAAAGATTGATAATGTTCTCAGAAGCCTTGCCGTTCCAGAAGGGCGGAAAATGCGTAAACACGATAATTTCCTTTTCCGGATTTTCCTCTTTAAGTCTTTTTGCTTCGGTAAGACTGGTTTTAAGCCGCATAGCCTCTCTGTTCGTAAGCTTCAGAAAATCTGCGCCGCTCGGTTGATTTCCGGAATCCTCATCGTAATACCAGCCTCTTGTTCCGGCTACTATAAAATCCTCGCATACGTGGGCGTTATTGTAAAGAAAAGCGATTTTATTAATTCCGTTTTCCAAGAAAAATTCCTCGTGCTTTTTCATAGTACACCACCAAAAATCGTGGTTTCCTTTGCCGAGGATTTTTTTGCCGGGCAGGGAATTTAAAAAATTGAGGTCAGACTTGGCCTCGTCAAGCGATAGAGCCCAAGAAATATCACCGGGAATAATTACCGTATCGTCATTTGTGATAAGTCTTCTCCAGTTGTTTTCAAGTCTTGTGATGTAATTTGCCCATCTTGAGCCGAACACCTCCATAGACTTGTTTGTTGATTTCAGAGTCGAAAGGTGCAAATCGGCGATAGTAAAAACTGACATAAAAATTTCTCCGAAATTTGCATAAAATTTGTTTATCTGCAAAGAATAATTTTGCAAGCTGAGGTTTGCGGAAAAGAGAATTTGAAATGGAAGAAAAGAAGTACGAAACTGATTGTGAGCCTTGCAAAAAGGCAATTAAGGGAGTGAGCTGCGATGTCAAAAACTGCGTATATCACAACGGCGTAAAGGAATGCTATGCCGGTAAGATATCAGTAGGTCCGACCGAAGCAAAAACCTCCTCCGGAACGCTTTGCGCAACCTTCAAGGCAAAAGAGTACTAAGCATTTGAGAATAATATTCCGGCGCTGCCCGCCCGTTCGGGCAGCGTACATATTTACCTTTGATAAGCCGTATCGAAATTAAATGCAGCTTCAAGAAAATTCAATTTTGACACCTTTGAGCTATCATCAAGAAAAACCTCGATGACATCAAATCTTATCTTTCTGCCACGTTTTATGGTGCCTAAAAAGTATTTTGCGGCGGTTATTATTTTTCTTTGTTTTGTCTGAGTAACCGAGCTTGCGGGTCTCGGCTCTTTTAAATTTTCCTTGCCCAGCGTCCTGGTTTTTACCTCACAAAAAACGGTATATTCTTTATTTTGCGCTATGATATCTATCTCATACCCTACTGCAACGTAATTGGTTTTTAGAATTTTATATCCGTTTTTCTTATAGAATTTTTTTGCGGCAAGCTCTCCGGCATTTCCGGTTTTTCGTCTTTCTGTGAGTATTTCAAGAATTTTCATTTTTGTCAAGAAATTTCAAAAAGCTTCTTCTGTAAATGGGGGCAGGGCCGAATTTTCGTACGGCGTCCATATGCTCCTTTGTAGGATAACCCTTATGCTTTGCGATAGCGTATTGCGGATATTCTCTATCGAGAACTATGCACTGTCTGTCTCTCGTTACCTTTGCAAGAATAGAGGCGGCGGAAATAGAAGCGCTCTTTGAGTCTCCCTTAACTATCGTTTCCGTAGGGATATTGAAGCCACGTGAGCAGTTTCCGTCTATCAGAGCAAACTCCGCCTTAACGGTCAGCGCCTCAACCGCTCTTCGCATAGCAAGCATAGAAGCGTTCAGAATATTAATTTCGTCAATCTCAGCAGGAGAAGCCTCTGCTATTGCATACGCAACGGCTTTTTCCTTTATGATTTCGAAAAGCGCCTCCCGCTTTTTCTCAGAAAGCTTTTTCGAATCGTTAAGCCCGGGGATATCAATATCAGTGGGTAAAATGACCGCAGCAGCAACAACCGGGCCGCAAAGAGGGCCTCTGCCTGCTTCATCGCAGCCGCAAACGTATTTGTAGCCTTGGGCGATTTTTTCTTTTTCAATATCAAAGCTCGGCATTGGGAACCTCCAGAGTTATTTTTCCGATTTTTGCGCTTCTGAATTCTTCAAGAATCATATCGGCGCATCTTTCGTGGTTAACTACGCCTCCGGACATAAGAAGCCCTCTTTTTTTGCCTACAAGCTCAAAAAGGTCGTAGGAATCAAGCTCCTGCGCTTCGTCCACGGATATTTTGTATCTGTCGGTAAACTCTCTGGGGGCACATTCAATAAGTCTTGCGCAAAGCGCCATAGAAAGCTCGACTGTGTCGAGGATAGCGTCTCTTATAGCACCGGTAAACGCAAGGTTTTGACCTACCGTTTCGTCTTCGAATTTTGGCCACAGTACGCCGGGCGTATCCATAAGGTCGAGTCCGATATCCGTGGTTATCCACTGCTTTGTAAGGGTAACACCGGGGCGGTTTTCCACCTTTGCACGCTTACCCTTTGCAAGCTTATTGATAAAGGAGGATTTGCCAACGTTGGGAATGCCTATTATCATAGCCTTCAGGTGTCGGCTTTCCATTCCTTTGTTCTTGTATCTTTCGATTTTTTCGCAGAGAAGCCCGTTTATCGCTTTTGTAAAATCATTCATACCCTGACCGGTTATCGAATCGAAAAGCACGGCGGTAGAGCCGTGAGCGTTATAGTATGAGAGCCAGAGCTTATTTTTCTCGGGGTCGGCAAGGGAAGCCTTCGTCAGAAGGGTAAGGAGAGGCTTTGAGCCTACTATCTTTTTCGTTTCCGGATTTCTTGAGCTATATGGAATTCTGGCGTCAAGAAGCTCAATAACCACGTCAACCTGGGAAAGACATTCCTTTATAACTCTTTTGGTTTTGGCCATATGACCGGGAAACCATTGAATCGGATTTTGTGCCATGTTAATACAGTCCTTTTTAGTTGATAAACACAAATTTATTAAAATATTTTAAAGGGATAGAAGCGAAGCAGAACCTTTCCGATAACCGCATTCTCGCTAACAAATCCAAAGCCTCTCGAATCGTAGGAAGAATTGCGATGGTCGCCCATTACGAAAAGCTTTCCTTCGGGAACTGTCGTCTTTTCAAGTCCGGGGAATTCGTCAAATCCGTCAACGTTAACGTAATCCTGCTCGTTTAATTCCTTATCGTTAACGATAACCGTGCCGTTTGGCAGTATTTCTATAGTATCGCCCGCAGTAGCTATGACACGCTTTACTATCGGGTAATCAAGGTCAGGGTCATCGGTATGAAGGTCTTGGCAAACTATTATGTCGTTTTTCTGAGGAGTGTAAAAGAAATCGGAAATTAACAAATGCTCGCCTTCGTGAAGCGTATCTTCCATAGAGCCGCCGTCAACCACGGAATGCTTGAAGAAAAAGGTGGTTATCAGCATAACGACAAGAGTGGTGAATATGAAAAGCTCAACGAAATCAAAGCGCTTGTCGACCTTTCTCGGTTTTTCGGGGTTATAACGCTCACGGTCGGGGTCATCGTATTTCTGAACTACGGGAGGAATAAAATCCTCCGCTTCTGCGCTTTCCTCCTCATCGAGAAACGTGAGGTTTTCATATTCGGCAAAATCGGCGTCAGCTTCAGCGAAATCGTCAATATCGTTTTTTTCTGCCTCTATTTCCGCTTTTGATTTGTAATCGGAAAAATGCTCGATGTTGATTCTCTCGGGCTCTTTATTTTCAAAATCCTCGGCTTGCGTTATAGCCTCATCGTCAATATCGCTTGGCATAGGCGCCATAAATACGGTTTCTTCGGGAATACGAGCAAGCTCGCCCTCAACCGTGTGTCCCGCTTTCTGCTTGTGTTCGTTTGTGATAAGTGGTTCAGCGTTTGCGGATTCCTCTGCTGCAACAGCCTTTTTTCTCGTCCTCTTAGGCTTCTGCGCCTCAGCAGCCTCGGTAGCGTTAGCCTCGTCATTAGTATTCTCGGCGGTAGCGTCAGCCTCATTAGTGACAGCCTTTTTTCTCGTCCTCTTAGGTTTCGGTTGCTCTTCAGCTGCCTCGGTAGCGTTAGCTTCGTCATTAGTAGTCTCGGCGGTAGCGTCGGCCTCATTAGTGACAGCCTTTTTCCTCGTCCTCTTAGGCTTCTGCGCCTCAGCTGCCTCGGTAGCGTTAGCTTCGTCATTTGTAGCCTGGGGGGTGGCGTCAGCTTCGGCAGAGACGGGCTTTTTTCCAGTCCTCTTAGGCTTCGGTGCTTCCGTAACGGCGCTTTCTTCTGACTCCGAAGATGCTTTTTCTAAGAATTCAGGCGTATTTTCGATGTTTTCCTCGTTGCTTTTTGCAACGGAACCCTTATTTTTTTCGTTATTATCCGGCATTGTTTTTCTCCGCCTTAAAAATGTATTATTTTTATTTTAGCATATTTTAATAAGAAATACAATAAGATAAGGAATTTTTTTACAAAAAATAAGCAAACTTACATAAAAATACAACTTTTTTTGAAAAAACTATTGATTTTTTGCAAACATTATGATATTATACCTATATCTGTGCGTATGCCTATCGCATACTATAGTGTATTCAGAACAGTCCTCTGCATTAGCTCAGCACGAATGTTCGTAGATTAAGGAGGAGCCCAAAATGGAAAAAATTCAGGCTTTTGTTAATGAGCAGCTCAAAACTGACGTACCTCAGTTTGGCATTGGTGACGGTGTAAAGGTTTACATTCGCATCACCGAAGGTGAGAAAGAGAGAATCCAGCTCTTTGATGGAACCGTTATTGCAAAGCACGGCGGTGGAATCTCTGAAACCTTCACCGTTAGAAGAGTTTCTTACGGCGTAGGTGTTGAAAAGACTTTCCCCCTTCATTCCCCCAACGTTGACAAGATTGTAGTATTCCGTGAAGCAAAGGTTCGCCGCGCTAAGCTTTACTACCTTCGCAACAGAGTTGGTAAGGCAGCAAAGGTTAAGGAGAAGGTTTAATTCTTCTTATCTCTGCAATAAAAAACAACCGCAGCTCATAGCGGTTGTTTTTTTATAATTTAAGCCATATTTTCCGAAAGCTTTTTTCCGCCGAGAACGTGAAAGTGCAAGTGCTTCACCGATTGACAGCCGTCCTCACCGATATTAGTAACTACTCTGTATCCGTTTTCAAGACCGGCAGCCTTTGCTATAGCCGGGATTTTTTCAAATATGTGGGATACGAGCTTTGCGTTTTCGGAGGAAATTTCATCGGCAGAGGCTATATGAGCCTTGGGAACTACCAAAAAGTGAATTGGCGCCTGCGGATTAATGTCGTAAAAAGCGTAGCAGGAGTCGTCCTCGTAGAGCTTTTTTGAAGGGATATCACCCTTAATAATAGAGCAAAATAAGCAATCCATAAACATTACCTCTTTTCGTGATACGTAAATTTTAACATAAAATAAGCGCTTTTTCAAGTAGCAACGGAGAAAAATATGCCATACAAAGAATTTAAGCTTCCCGAATATCCTTACGATTGCGATATATGGGACAGACTGAAAAAAGAAGGACGCCCTATAATTGTGTACGGTATGGGCAATGGTGCGGATAAGCTGATAAAAAGGCTTTCGGAATACGGAATAGAGGTTGCGGATTTTTTTGCCTCTGACGGATTTGTGAGAGGGCATAGCTTTCACGGAAAGCGTGTCAAGTCATTTTCCGAGATAAAGGATACGTACCCGGATTTTGTTATTCTCCTTTCCTTTGCTTCAAATAGGCAAGACGTTATTGAAATTTTTTCGGAGCTTGATAAACAATACGATTTTTTGATTCCTGATATGCCGGTGACTGACGAAAACGAGTATTTTGACCGCAATTTTTACAATAAAAACTACGAAAGCATCACGAAGGCATACGACGCGCTTTCCGATACCGACTCTAAGAATTTGTTTGCGGCGGTTATAAATTACAAGCTTACGGGAAGGCTCGAATATTTACTTAGCGCATACTCAACGAAGGAAGAAATTTATTCAAAAATAGCGAAAAAAAGAATCGAGGTCCTAATCGATGCGGGTGCGTATAACGGAGATACCTTGCGTGAGGCGATAAGCTTTTTTCCCGACTTAAAAAAGGCGTATGCGATAGAGCCGGACAAAAAAACCTTCAAAAGACTGAAAAAATACGTTGAAAATACGGCGTTTCCCGAAATTTGCGCATTGAACTCAGCCGCCTTTAGCGAAAACGGTACCGGTGATTTTATAGGCAGCGGAAACCGTAATTCCTCTGTTAATTCGACCGCATCGTATCAGCATAAAGATTTTGAAATACCCCTTGTCCGTCTTGATAGCGTGGCACCAAACGATAAAATAGACTACGTAAAATACGATGTTGAGGGAGCGGAATACGAGGCTCTTCTCGGCAGCGAGGGAATAATAGAGCGGGATAAGCCGGCGCTGCTCGTATCCCTTTATCACAGAAGCAAGGATATATTTTTCCTGATAAACTATCTTAGCGAAAAATATAAGGATTATGACCTTATACTCAGAAGGACTCTTTCCGTACCTGCTTGGGAAATAAATCTTATAATGCTTCCAAGGACTTGAATTTAGCTTTCTTTTGTGCTAAACTATAAACAAATAAAAAATTGGGATAAAAAAATGAAAAGACCTGAAATACTTTCCCCGGCGGGAAATTTTGAAAAAATGAAGGCAGCAATTCTTTACGGAGCCGATGCGGTTTATCTTGCGGGTAACGCATTCGGTATGCGTGCGGCTGCCGATAACTTTACGGTAGCAGAGCTTAAAGAAGCGGTCGCTTACGCTCACGAGCGAGGCGTCAAGGTTTATCTTACGGTAAATACTATGCCCAGAGAGAACGAGTATGAAGCGCTGAAAAAATACTTTTCCGAAATATCAGACTCAGATGTAGACGCTCTTATAATTGCTGATATCGGGGTTTTGATGCTTGCGAAAAAAATGCTTCCGAATACGGATATCCATATATCTACCCAGGCGAATGCAACGAGCGCCGCCGCCGCTGCTGCGTGGTATGAGCTTGGCGCAAAGCGTGTTGTTCTTGCAAGGGAATTGACACTTGAGGAAATAAAGGCTATCCGTAAAAATATTCCGGCAGAGCTTGAAATCGAGTGCTTTGTTCACGGCTCAATGTGTATTTCTTATAGCGGCAGATGCCTTCTTTCCGGCCATATAGTTAACAGAGATGCTAACAGAGGAATGTGCGCCCAGCCGTGTAGATGGAATTTTAAGGTCAAATCAATGGAAATAGTTGAGGAAAAGCGTGAGGATAACCCCATTCCCCTCGAGGAGCTTAACGGTGAAACCTTTATTATGTCAAGCCGTGATACCTGTACCATCGAGCATATTCCCGAGCTTATAGAGGCGGGAATAGATTCGTTCAAAATAGAGGGAAGAATGAAATCGGCATATTATACCGCCGTGGTAACGAATACCTATAAAATGGCGGTTGACTCATACTTTTCGGGTAGCTATGAATACGATGAAAAATGGTATAAGGAGCTTGAAAGCGTAAGTCACAGAGATTATGCTACGGGATATTATTATTCCGACTCTCACACAGATGCAAACACCTCGTCAACAACCGGATATATTAAGGATAAAGCATACCTTGCGGTCGTGCTTTCATATAATGAAAAGATGGGAATTGCCGAGCTTTCTCAGCGCAATAAAATGCAAACGGGAGACAGTGTGGAGCTGCTTTCCCCGGGAAAATGCGGCGTACCCCTTACCGTAGGAGAATTAAAGGACGAAAAGGGGGAGCTTATCTCCTCAACGCCCCACCCGTATATGACCTTTTATATGAAGGTTCCGTTTTCGGTGAAAGCGGGAGATATAATCAGAGCGAAATAAAAGTAAGGAGAGGTTATGTTATTTCTTGAAATACTGAAGGCTGTCTTTCTCGGTATAGTCGAGGGCATTACGGAATGGCTGCCCGTAAGCTCAACCGGGCATATGATACTCCTTGACGAATTTATAAAGCTGGACGTTTCGGATAGCTTTAAGGAAATGTTCCTCGTTGTGATTCAGCTTGGCGCAATATGTGCAGTGCCGATATTTTTCTTTGACAAGCTTAACCCGTTTTCGCACAAAAAGAGCGATAGCGAGAAAAAATCTACCTGGTCGCTGTGGTTAAAGGTTCTTGTCGGAGTTATTCCCGCAGGCGTTATAGGTCTTCTCTTTGACGATTTCTTTGACGAGCATTTTTATAATTACGTTGTCGTTTCGATAGCCCTGATAGTCTACGGCATAGCGTTTATACTTATAGAGAAACTTAAAAATTCAAAGTCCTCTGGGCAGGGAAGCTACAGAGTAGAAACCGTAAACGAGCTTACCTATAAGGACGCTATGATTATGGGAGCGTTCCAGATGCTGTCTTTAATTCCCGGAACGTCACGCTCAGGCTCAACGATACTGGGCGGTATGCTTAGCGGAGTTTCACGCACGGCGAGCGCTGAATTTTCGTTTTTTATGGCGATACCCGTAATGCTCGGCGCTTCCTTATTGAAGATTTTTAAATTTTTCTATGAAGGAAACAGCGTAACGCAAGACGAAGCTATATTACTTGCGGTTGGAATTTTGGTTTCCTTTCTCGTATCCTTTTTTGCGATTAAATTCCTTATGGATTTTGTAAAAAAGAACACATTTGTGCCGTTTGGAATTTACCGCATAATTCTCGGAGCAGTCGTAATCGGCTACTTTCTTATAACGAAATAAGCAAAAGAATATAAAAATGGCGCCGCCCGTGCAATAAATTCGGGCGGC
>JAZSBB010000020.1:0-3193 GCA_045602185.1 Eubacteriales bacterium | reverse complement strand
CTGAAATTCATATATTCAAACCCCAATACACAAGAGGAACATACCGTTACCGAAAACGTATCAAAAAAATCCCTCGATGCCTTTTTTGAAAAGTGCAAAATGTCAATAAAACTTTACGCAAATCCCGAAATAGAGAGGGTTACCGAAAGACTGCCTTCTATGAAAAGCATTAAATTTCCTTACGAAAAGGTTCGCTTGGGGCAAGGAGATTTGGTGCGAAATATTTATAAAAACATCGCACGGGGTGGCAGATTGTTCATTTCAGCCCCCACCGGAACGGGAAAAACTGTATCAGTCCTTTTCCCCGCTATCCGAGCTATCGGCGAAGGAAAGTGCGACAAGGCGTTCTATTTTACCCCAAAAACCACAACGGCAGAGATTGCATTTGAAACTCTTACCGACATAGCAAAAAAAGGAACGAAAATAAAGGCCGTAATTATCGCTTCAAAGGAAAGACTTTGCAAGAGGGGACTTTTATGCAGAGAGAAAAGAGAGCTTTGCAAAAATGCCTCAAAAAACAACCTTGCCGATGCGGTAATTGAGCTATATAATAAAGGCCTTGCGGTTGTAAGACCCGAGGACGCAGCAAAAACGGCAGAGGAGCTTTGCGTTTGTCCTCACGAGCTATCCCTTTCATACGCTGAGCTATGCGACATAGTAATACTGGATATAAATTACCTTTTTGACCCCTCAGTATATATAAGGCGTTTCTTTTCACACAAGGGCGACTACGCCTTTCTTATAGACGAGGCGCACAATCTTCCCGAGAGAGCAAGAGAAATGTATTCGGCTTCAATTTCGGAATCAGAGCTTGCCTCTCCGTATTTATCACCCATAATTTCGGAGCTTTCACCCATAAAAGAAGCGACACGGGTGGCGGCAGACAGGCTTTCGAAGCTGTTTGCGCCATATCTTAACGATAACGTTTTTTATAACGATGAGGGCGTGCGGCAGGGTGCGGCGCATCTTTCTGAAATACCGGTAGAGACCTATGGAATATTTGAAGCTCTGCTCCCTATAACAGAAGAAGAAATATTCAGAGCCAAGGGAGCAAATGACGAAGAAGCTCGTCAAAGAGTCTCGTTTTTGCAGGACTATTATCAAAAGACGAAAAAGCTTTACGATGCTCTCCTTCGGTTTAATTCTTCTTACGAATTGTTTTTGTTCCTTTCGGATAACGAGATAACCGTGAAAGTATTTTGCCTCGACCCCGGAAAAGAAATCTCGGAAAGGCTTGATATGGGAAGCTGTGCCGTTTTCTTCTCGGGAACTCTCTCGCCCATACATTATTACAAATCGGTTCTGGGCGGCTCCAGAGGGGCAGAGGTAATAGAAACCGACTCTCCCTTCGATTCCGGACAATTATCCGTTTCAATTATGGACAAAATCAGCACGAGACTTTCCGAAAGAGAAAGAACGCTTGACGCCGTTTGCAGAGCAATAGCCGCAACCGTTTCCGCAAGGAGAGGCAATTATATGATTTTCTCTCCCTCGTTTTCATATTCAGAAGCCCTTGCCGCAGTTTTTCAAAGCAAGTATCCTAAAATCAAAATTCTCCTTCAAAAAAGGAATATGACAAAAAAAGAAAAGGAGGATTTCCTTGAGGCTTTCAAAAAAGAGGACTCCTCGTATCTGATAGGATTTTCGGTTCTCGGCGGTATTTATTCGGAGGGCGTGGATTTTTCGGGCGAGAGCCTTATCGGCGCCGTAATCGTTGGAATAGGTATCCCCTCACTCTCCTATGAGCGAGAAGCTATGGCGGCTTATTACCAGGACAGATTTGAGGAGGGCAAGGAATTTGCTTACGTCTATCCGGGAATAAACCGAGTGCTTCAAGCGGCGGGAAGAGTTATACGTTCCGAAACCGACAGAGGCGTTATAGTTCTCATAGACGACCGCTTTGACGACCCGCTATACAAAAGGGTTATACCTAAGCTTTGGTCGGGAATGGAATTTATAAGCACCCCAAAGGAGCTTAGGGAAAGACTCGATAAATTCTGGAGCGATACAAAAAAACAATAAAGAAAAGACGATTTTATCCATTCCTTTACGGTATAAAATCTTTATTTTGTTATATTTTATCACTTTTTTACTTTGAAACTGTCTTTATCAATAAAATCAAAGTCAGCGACCTCAAAAAGCGTTTCTCTGCCGCACGTAACGGTAGCGAGGCGCTTTATTTTTACGTTTTTTCGCCCCTTTTCTGACGTATATTCTACCTTAAAGCTATAAAGAGCGGCTTCAGAAAAGCTTTCGCAACACTTTGTTGCTGCCTTTCGGTACTCCTCAAAAAGCGCTTCGTAAAGCTCTGCGGCCTCGGTTTTTTCGTCAAATGACGGAAGCGATATTTTAATTATCATTTTCGCCTTTTTCTCGCTCTCGTAATAGTAAAGCCTTTTATTCTCCGAAATTTCCACGGCAATCTCCCTTGAATTTTTACTTTTTTATAACAGCGTCTGCCATAATTAAAATTATAGCTCCGCAAAGGATTATATGCGCCATAAAGGTTTACTATTACAAAGGAAAAAGTGCATACCCCGAAGGATATGCACCCCGCCTAAAAAAAGAAAAAAGGAAAAATGAAAAAACAAACTATTTAAAGTATGTTTACAAAAGATAATATGGCAGCTCGCCTCCGAGGTTGACGTAGCCTTCTGCGCTTCTCTTCGAAGCTTCGGGAACCGCCTCCAGCGTTTTTGGGTGAGTAAACTCGTCCCGTGCTTTTACGGCCGGCTTTTCTGCAGTCGGCTTCTTCTGCGACTTGGTCGTTTTGGCGGCGGTTTTCGTGGGTGTTGTTGCCTTAGGCGCTATTGCCTTGGGCGCTGCTTTCTTGGGTGTAGACTTTGCCGCTGAGCTTTTTTTGCTTTGCGGTATAGCCTTCTCGGTTTTTTTCTCGGTTATGACGCTGTTTTCCATATCAGGCGCCTCGGTTTTTACGCTTGAGTATCCGTTATTTGTCACTCTTTTTATTGAATTCTTACCTACCGGCATATTCGATTATCTCCTTTGCAAGCTTAGTATATTCTATTGCGCTTCTGGAATATTTTTTGTACGCCGCAACGGGCTTACTGTTATCCTGAGCCCATTCGACCGCACTGTCCACACGCACGTAGGTTTCAAATATTCTTGCAACCCCGGACTCATTTAAGGTTTCAAGGGTCTGCTTAAAGTAGTTTTTCCTCTCGTCCGCCTT
>JAZSBB010000019.1:0-29162 GCA_045602185.1 Eubacteriales bacterium | reverse complement strand
AAGCGATTTTGAGAGCAGCAGCAGCGGTTCTCTTACCGTTTCTGGTCTGAAGCATATAGAGCTTACCGTGTTCAACGGTGAATTCCATATCCTGCATATCTCTGTAGTGGTCTTCAAGTATCATGCAAACGTTCTTGAACTGCTCGAATGCCTCAGGGAACTTTTCAGCCATCTGAGCTATGGGCATAGGAGTACGGACACCTGCAACAACGTCCTCACCCTGAGCGTTGGTAAGGAACTCACCCATAAGCTTCTTTTCGCCGGTAGCGGGGTCACGGGTAAAGGCAACGCCGGTTCCGCAGTCATCGCCCATATTACCGAATGCCATAGCCTGAACGTTTACTGCGGTACCCCAAGAATAGGGAATATCGTTGTCACGTCTGTAGATGTTTGCTCTGGGGTTGTCCCAAGAACGGAAAACTGCCTTGATAGCGCCGAGAAGCTGCTCCTTGGGGTCGGAGGGGAAATCCTGGCCTATCTTAGCCTTATACTCAGCCTTGAACTGATCAGCAAGGGTTTTGAGGTCGTCAGCGGAAAGCTCGATATCCTGTGTAACGCCCTTTTCTTCCTTCATTTTGTCGATAAGCTGCTCGAAATATTTCTTACCAACCTCCATAACAACGTCAGAGTACATCTGTATAAATCTTCTGTAGCAGTCGTAAGCCCATCTTGCGTTACCGCTCTTTTCAGCCATAACCTTAACAACGTCTTCGTTAAGACCGAGGTTAAGAATGGTATCCATCATACCGGGCATCGAAGCACGAGCGCCGGAACGAACGGAAACGAGGAGGGGATTTTCGAGGTCACCGAACTTCTTGCCGGTGATTTCTTCCATCTTAACGATATATTCCATGATTTCAGCCATGATATCGTTGTTGATTTGTCTGCCGTCCTCATAGTACTGAGTGCAGGCCTCGGTGGTGATAGTAAAGCCCTGGGGAACAGGGAGACCGATGTGAGTCATCTCAGCGAGGTTAGCGCCCTTACCGCCGAGAAGATTACGCATGTCCTTGTTACCCTCGGAAAAGAGGTAGACATACTTCTTTTTGGTGTTGCAATTGCAATTAGCCATTTTGTTTTTCCTCCAAAATAAATATAATTTTTAAAAAACAACTTGATAACGGCTCACGTAACCTTAGAAAAGCTTTGCGTGTGTGTAAGCCATCGGTTATTATAACATATTTAAGATAAAAAGTCTACCAAATCTTTTAAAAAAGTTAAATCCTTCACAAAATTTACAAAATATTCACAAATTGGCAGGTATAATTAACTTAAAATAGAAATAAAATAGGTTAAATTTCGCACTTGCAACCGAGAGCAAAGCGTGATACAATAATATGTATGAAAGGAGGGGGAAGAATGGATTACGGCTCACCGTTTTATATCTTGATGCTTCTTTTGCTTTTTCTTATTGGATTTTTGCTTTGGTTTTTCATAAAAAAGCTGAATATAAAGCTTCAAAGGCTCATAGTGTTAGTAATTATGCTTATAAACGTAGCTCAGCATCTTTTTAAATGGGCGATATATCCGATGTACGAGGGGCAGGGCTTCACGGCGCTTTCAACTGCGTATAATATGTGCGCCCTTTTGATTCTCCTTATGCCGATAGCCTATATTTCAAAATCTGACTCCTTCAAGGATTTCGTCTTTCTTGCGGGAGCGTTTGCCGGCTTTATAACCAACGTAATTCCGTACTGGCATATAGGAGTGCCGGTATCCGAGCTTGGCTGGGAATACGCAAGGTTTTATATATGCCACGCTCTTCTATTCTTTTCGGGAATGCTTCCGCTTCTGCTCTCGCACCATAAGCTTTCGTATAAAAGATTTTACACGGTTGGAGCGTATTTTCTTCTATCCCTTATGATAATACTCGTTAATGACGTAATATTTATCTGCCTTGGCGTGTATTTTGAGCATACGCCAAACGAGCTTTACGAATCGCTCTACGTCCTCAATCCCTGCTGGTCGATGCACCCACCGGCAGAATTTCCTATAGTGGAAAAAGCAGTCAGTCTTTTTTCTCCCGATATTTTACTCGGAAAAGGTGATGCGGGTTACCCAGCGCCGATACTTTGGTATGCAATTCCCCTATATATCGGCTTTTCCGTTCTTTCGTTTATCGTAATGGCTATGCTGGATAGAAAGAATTTTACACGTGACTTAAAGGCGCTTTGCAGCCGCCTAAAGCAGAAATAATTTGCGATAAATGAATTGCATATCTCCGCTTATTTATCTCAGCCCATATGGGCTGATAATAGTTGGGGCTGTCGCATCTAGGCATAACCGAATAAAAGGGGCTAGCTCAAACATAAATTAATGCATTTGAGCTAGCCCCTTTTTGTGGCACCCGCAACAGGAATCGAACCTGTAACTACCCCTTAGGAGGGGGTTATTATATCCATTTAACTATGCAGGCGTGATATAAAATTCGTTTTACTCAGAAAGCAAAACGGCGCTGTTTTTGTGGTGCGCTCCTATATTCTAACATAGCTTTTTTCAAAAGTCAAGGATTTTTCTTGACATAAACGGGTGCGTGAAATATAATATATTGATAAGATTTGTTCCCGCTTTGAAATTTTTCTTTTAGTTTGCTGCCGTGCTCGGCGGCAGTCGGAGATTTGTATGTCAATAAGAAACGATTCCAAGATAATATATACAAAAGCTATCGAAGCGTCAATGCCGGATACTGCGGTGCGGGAAGCACTCGGTGAGCTGCCAGAAATCAAAGGCTCGCTTATTCTTGTTTCTATAGGCAAAGCGGCGTGGCAAATGGCAAACGCCGCCTACGTGTGTCTCGGAGAAAGAATAGATAGGGGTATAGTTATAACCAAATACGGTCATTCTAAGGGGGCTATAGGCAGTCTTGAAATATACGAAGCGGCTCATCCCGTTCCGGACGGTTGCGGAGTCCTTGCAACGAAAAGAGCGCTTCAGCTGACCGAAGGCCTTTCGGAAAACGACGTAGTTTTGTTCCTCGTTTCCGGGGGCGGCTCGGCGCTGTTTGAGTGCGTTGATTTTCCTATCGAGGAGCTAACCCGCCTCACTAAAGAGCTTCTTGCCTCCGGCGCTTCAATAGAGGAAATCAATACGGTGCGTAAGCACCTCTCGTCTGTCAAGGGCGGCAGATTTGCCGAGCATATTTTTCCCGCCTCAATATACGGAATAGTTCTCTCGGATGTAATTTCGTCTCATCTTGATATGATAGCTTCGGGCCCGACCGTTGCCGATATGTCCACCGTTGCCGAGGCGCTTGAAACAGTGAGAAAATATTCTCTTGGCTTAACCGAAAAGCAGAAAGCGCTTCTTACTAGGGAAACGCCCAAATGCATAACCAATTCCGTGCACAGGGTTTCGGGCAGTGTTTCTTGCCTATGCGAAGCCGCAAGACTTGCCGCAGAGGAGCTTGGATATGAGGCGTACGTTATGACTGACTCAATGGATACCGAAGCAAGAAGCGCAGGAGAGCTGATAGGCTCGATTGCGGCAAAGCTTGCAAAGGAGAGAAAAAATCCGCTCGTCCTCATATTCGGCGGCGAAACCGTAGTCCGTTTGAGAGGAAACGGACTTGGCGGCAGGAATCAAGAGCTTGCGCTCTCGGCATCAAAATATATCAAGGGGCTTTCAAACGTAGCCGTTTTTTCGATAGGCTCTGACGGAACTGACGGCCCTACCGATGCTGCCGGCGGATATGCGGACGGAGAAACCTGCCGCATTATTTCAAACCCGGAAGAATACCTTGATAACAACGATTCCTATAACGCTCTTTTGCTTTCGGACGGTCTTATATTCACCGGAGCAACAGGAACGAACGTTAACGATTTTGCGGCCATTATCATAAAATAACCCCCAAAAATTCACGTATATGTTTGTTTTTTACCATAAAGGAACTCTTTGGCGTGTTGTTTGCGCATAAAGAAAGGGCAGAGCCACTGCGAAATTATACAGTGGCTCTGCTTATTTTTATATTTATGTAGCATTAATCGTGTTCGACTTGAATTATGCTTGGCTGGTTTGAAAATCTGCGTCCCTTCTGCCTTGCCGCCTTTCCCTTTTTTGCCAGCTTATAAATCCGTACGTATCGTTAATCAAAAACATAACGAAGCAGATTACCATCGGAAGATAAGATACGCTCTCGGCGGTAGCAAACCCCCAAAGGATTATCAGAACAATGTCGTTAAAGGAATAAGCCAAAGCAAAAAACGGAGACCTCATAAAAGCTAGATACGAGGCAACAAAGCTTGTTGATATAGATAAGGTGCTGAAAAAGAGATTGGGTGTATCGAGCGCCCATAAGGCAACGCAAAATACTGCCGTAACAGGAGGCAAAAGCGCCAAAAGAAGCCGAACTTTTTTCTTCGTCATTTTGCTGACCTCTACCTCGGCGGTCTTTTCGTAAGGGTGTCTTAACCAGGATACCGTTGCGGCTATTGCGGCGGGCATAGTCATACAAAGATAGGTCAGCGCCTCGCCCCAGTAACCAAATATTATGGAAATAATTCCGTAAAGTAAAGAGAAGGCTATGGAAAGAATTTGAGCCATAACGTAGCCTCTGGCGCTATATATCAGAGCGGTTACGCCGCAAAGAGAAGCACAAAGGGTGAGATAATCCTTTTCGCTTGGTAAAACGAAGGAAACTGTGACGCAAATTACCGAAAAAGCCCAGAGAGAAAGCTCAAATTTTGTAAATGCCTTTAGTGGATTTTGAAAAATCTTCATTTAGTACGCCCCCAAAGAGTTAGGGTAGGCGGCATACCGAAAAAGTGTGACGGTATACTTGCCTACCCGATGGCAGAGTATAAAATTCGCTTTATTTTCTGTTAAGAATGAGCTTGGTAAGCTCAACGGGGTCAACAATCTTGTCGCCCTTATAAACTCTCATATTACCGGAAGCAATCTCGTCAATGAGAATAACCTCGCCATCGTTATAACCGAACTCAAATTTAATATCCCAAAGGTCGAGGCCTATGGTTTTGAGGTCGTCAGCAACAATCTTCGTAATTTTGAGGGTTTGCTCCTTCATAGACTGGAACATATCGAGGCTCATAACGCCGAGAGCGTCAAGTCCCTCTGCGGTAACGAGGGGGTCGCCCTTGTCATCGTTTTTGAAGGTACATTCAACGTAGCCGCCGGGAATGGGCGTTCCGTCAGCGATATACTCACCGTATCTGCGGATAAAGCTTCCCGTAGCAACGAGGCGGCAAATAACCTCAAGTCCGTGTCCGAAAACCTTGCCGGGCAGAACCTCCATAGTAGCCTCGCCAACGTTTGCGCTGACGTAGTGAGTCTTGATTCCTGCTTTTTTAAGAAGCTCGAAATAATAAACGGAGGTTTGGAGATTAGCTTTTCCAATGCCTTCAATCGTAAGACCTACAGTGTTTTCGCCGGGGTCAAAAACACCGTCCTTACCCGTGCAGTCGTCCTTGAATTTTAGGAGAACGTTGCCGTTGTCAAGCTTGTAAACGTCTTTAGTTTTTCCTGTGTAAATCTTTTTCATAAAAATCTCCTAGCCGTAATGGCGGTAAAATATTAGTTAACAGGTAGCCGACTCGTGCTACGGAATTTATTTTAGCACAAAAATGGGCGTTTGTACATAGTTTTTCGAAAAAAACTTAAATTTTTTTGTTTTTCCCAAAAAGCAGAGTAAAAAAAGGCAAAAAATTGTTGAATATACGAAAAATATCCTATTGACTTACCTGTAGTATTTATGATAAAATATATGTGTTTTAAAGAAAATCACATTTTAAATTTTGGAGGATAGAAATATGAAAAAAGTTGCCGTAATAATGGGTAGCGACAGCGACCTTCCCATAGTTGAAAAGGGCATAAACGTATTGCGTGAATACGGTATACCTTACGAGGTTCACGTTTATTCTGCGCACAGAACACCGCTTGAAGCGGCAAAGTTCGTATCGGAAGCGAAGGATAAAGGCTTCGGCGTAATAATAGCGGCTGCGGGAATGGCGGCACACCTGGCGGGTGCTGTTGCGGCAAACACGCTTCTTCCCGTTATAGGAATTCCTATTTCCTCCAAAAACATAGGCGGTATGGACGCTCTTCTTTCAACGGTGCAGATGCCTTCGGGAATACCGGTTGCAACCGTAGCGATTGACGGTGCGGCAAATGCAGCTCACCTTGCAGCACAGATAATAGCGCTCTCTGACTCTCTGCTTTACGAAAAGCTCGTTTCTGTAAGGAGCGAAGCGAAGGCGAAGGTTATTGAGAAGAACGCCGCCGTTGAGAAAAAATACAACGTCTGAAGGTAAGGAGAAAATATGAGCGTATTTGGAATTATAGGAGACGAGAGAACAAACGTTGCGTCAAGTGTTTATTACGGACTCTACGCTTTGCAGCACAGAGGTCAGGAATCTGCGGGTATCGTAGTGAACGATGACGGAGTTTTTTCCTCACATAAAAATTCTGGACTTGTCAACGACGTGTTTTCAAAGCAAACGCTTGAAATGCTCGGACTTGGCAATATGGCTATAGGGCACGTCCGCTACGGAACACTCAGCACTAAAAACAAAAACAACGCCGAGCCTATCGTAATAAATCATATGAAGGGCAGACTGGCTATAGCAACTAACGGCAGACTGGTTAACGCCTCAAAGCTTAAAACGGAGCTTGAAATGCAGGGTATGATTTTTCATACCACCTCGGACGCAGAGGTCGTATCGTACGTAGTAACCAAGGAGCGTCTTAACTCGTCTTCGATAGAAGAAGCCGTAACCAAGGCTATGGATAAGCTTGAGGGCGGATATTGCCTTCTTCTTATGTCCCCAAGAAAGCTTATTGCGGCAAGAGACCCGGCGGGTATGCACCCCCTCTGCTACGGCAAAAGGGAAAACGGCCAGTACGTTGTGGCAAGTGAAACCTGCGCACTTGATTCGGTGGGAGCAACCTTTATAAGAGAGCTTCTTCCCGGTGAAATTGTAGTCTTTTCCGCTGACGGAATAAAGTCAATCAAGGAGCATTGCGGCAAGCGTCCCGAGGCGCTCTGCGTCTTTGAATACGTTTATACCGCAAGGCCGGATTCACATATATGCGGCTGCTCGGTACACGAGGCGAGAAAAAAGGCAGGGGCCCTGCTTTCAAAGGCTCATCCGGTGGAGGCAGACGTTGTTGTCGGCGTTCCCGATTCGGGGCTTGATGCGGCGCTCGGCTACGCCGAGGCTTCGGGAATACCATACGGAATAGGACTCATAAAGAACAAGTATATAGGTAGAACCTTTATTGCTCCTGGCCAAAGCGCCAGAGAGGATTTGGTAAGAATAAAGCTTAATCCCATAGCGTCAACGGTGAAGGGAAAAAGAGTCGTTTTGGTTGACGACTCAATAGTAAGAGGAACTACGAGCGCAAGAATAGTCAAGCTGCTTCGCAGCGCAGGAGCTACGGAGGTTCATCTCCGTTCTTCCGCACCGGCATTCCTTAATCCCTGCTATTACGGAACGGATATAGACTCCAAGGACGCTCTTATCGCAAACAATCATTCTATAGAAGAAATAACGAGAATAGTCGGAGCCGACTCTCTTGCGTACCTACGTCTTGAGGACGTAACTCTCCTCGGCTCGTGCGGAAGCTGCACGGGCTACTGTACGGCCTGCTTTGACGGAAAATATCCTACAGAGGCTCCAACGGCGTACACGTCAAAATACGATAACAAAATTTCCGAAAATAAAAAACACGAAAGCGAGAATTGAGAAGGTGAAAAATTCAAGATCCGAAAGCTACGCAAAGGCGGGCGTTGACATCACGGCGGGCTATAAGGCCGTAGAGCTTATGAAGGCTCATATTGCGAGAACCGTTACGAAGGGCGCAGACACAGATATAGGAGGATTCGGAGGACTTTTTGAGCTTGACCTTACGGGTATCTCCCGTCCCGTTTTGGTAAGCGGAACTGACGGAGTCGGAACCAAGCTCAAGCTTGCTTTTCTTATGGACAAGCACGATACCGTTGGTATAGATTGCGTTGCTATGTGCGTAAACGATATAATCTGCTGCGGAGCAAAGCCGCTCTTTTTCCTTGACTATATTGCGTGCGGAAAGAACGTTCCCGAGAAGATTGCGGATATTGTAAGTGGTGTTGCGGAGGGCTGTGTTCAGGCAGGAGCCTCTCTTATAGGCGGCGAAACCGCTGAAATGCCCGGCTTTTATCCCATAGACGAATACGACCTTGCGGGATTTTCTGTCGGTGTCGTAGATAAATCCAAGGTGCTTGACAAAAATTCAATGAAGGCGGGAGATAAAATAATAGCAATCCCCTCAAGCGGAGTTCATTCCAACGGCTTCTCCCTCGTGCGCAAGGTTTTCGATATCGAGAATGCCGACCTCAAAACTCCGAGAGAGGAGCTTTGCGGCAAGAGCCTTGGCGAAGCGCTTCTTACCCCCACCAAAATTTACGTAAAGCCTATGCTTGACCTCTTTGAAAAGGTAACCGTAAAGGGCGTTTCTCATATTACGGGCGGCGGATTTTACGAGAATATTCCCCGTTCGATTCCCAAGGGGCTCGGCGCAAAAATAAACAAAAATGACGTTAAGATTCTCCCGATATTCAAGCTTATCGCAAAGGAAGGCAATATTCCCGAGCGAGATATGTTCAACACCTTCAATATGGGTGTCGGAATGAGTGTAGTCGTTGATAAGAACGATGCAGACAAGGCTGTTGAGATTCTTCGCTCACACGGCGAGCAGGCTTACCTTCTCGGTGAGATAATCGAAAGTGACGAGGGTGTTGTTCTATGCTGAGTAAGGCAAAAATCTGCGTTTTGGTTTCCGGAGGCGGAACGAACCTCGGAGCGCTTATCGCAGCGGAGAGAGAAGGCATAATAAAAAGCGGAACGATATCGCTCGTAATCTCAAACAGACCCGATGCGTACGCCCTAACGAGAGCTATGGAGGCGGGAATACCCACTGCGGTTTTTGAGAAGAAAAAATATTCGGACGCTCTTGCCTTTGAGGCTGACGTTATGGATAAGATAGACAAAGAGGGAATAGACCTGATAGTTCTTGCGGGATTTATGTGTATCCTTTCCGAGAAATTCACCTCGCATTACAAGGACAGAATCATAAACGTTCACCCTTCGCTTATCCCTTCGTTTTGCGGAGCCGGCTTTTACGGACTAAAGGTTCACGAGGCAGCGTTAAGCTACGGAGTAAAGGTAAGCGGAGCGACCGTCCATTTTGTAAACGAGATACCAGATGGCGGCAAAATAATAATGCAAAGGGCCGTTGAGGTAAAAGAAGGGGATACGCCCGAAACTTTGCAAAGAAGAATAATGGAGGAGGCGGAATGGAAGATTCTTCCGCTGTCCTGCGAAAAAATATGTAAGGAAATGAAGGAAAAAAAGAATGGCTAACATATACGATATATCAGCTCCCGGCGCTCTGCTTAAACCGAACACCTACCCCGGCAGAGGCATTATCATAGGAAAAAGCGAGGACGGAAAATCTGCAGTTACCGCATATTTCATTATGGGAAGAAGCGAAAATTCACGCAACAGAGTATTTACCGAAAAGAACGGCGAAATATTCACTGAGCCTCACGATTATGCGAAGGTTTCAGACCCCTCGCTTATAATCTATGCGGCAATCAGAAGCTTTGAAAATAAGCTTATAGTAACCAACGGCGACCAGACGGACACGATATACGATTTCATTTCCAAGGGCGAAGATATGAGAGCGGCGCTCAGAACCCGTGATTTTGAGCCGGACAGTCCTAATTTCACCCCCCGCATCAGCGGCGTTATTACCTTTGCAGACGGAGATTTCTCCTACGAGATGAGCATACTCAAAAGCGCAGATGCCGAGGGCAGCGCAACGAACAGATATTTTTACGAGTACAGCTCAATAGCAGGGCTCGGTCACTTTATACATACCTACGTATGTGACGGAAATCCCATTCCTACCTTCCAGGGGGAGCCTGAGAGAGTGAAAATCTCCTCGGATATAGACGCCTTCACAAGTGAGATATGGGATAATCTCAACGAGAACAATAAGATTTCCCTTTACGTTCGCTACGTTGACCTTGCAAGCGGCAAAGCGCAATCAAGACTTATCAATAAAAACAAATAAGAAGGAGACGGAAAATGAAAGATTTTGAACTTAAATACGGCTGTAACCCCAACCAGAAGCCTTCGAAAATATATATGGCAGACGGAAGCGAGCTTCCAATAGAGATACTTTCCGGCAGACCTGGATACATAAATTTTCTTGACGCCTTCAATTCCTGGCAGCTTGTAAGGGAGCTGAAGGAAGCAACGGGACTGCCCTCGGCAACCTCGTTTAAGCACGTCAGCCCCACCTCTGCGGCAGTAGGCGTAAAGCTTTCCGATAAGCTTAAAAAGGCTTGCTTCGTTGACGATATCGAAGACCTTGACGATTCCTTACTTGCCTGTGCATACGCAAGAGCCAGAGGAACCGACCGTATGTCCTCCTTCGGTGACTGGATAGCGCTTTCGGACGTTTGTGACGTTACTACCGCAAAGATAATCAAAAGAGAAATATCGGACGGTATTATAGCTCCCGGCTATACTGACGAGGCTCTTGAAATCTTGAAAACCAAGAAAAAGGGCAACTACAATATCGTAAAGATAGACGCCGATTACGTTCCCGCTCCGGTAGAGCATAAGGACGTGTTTGGAATTACCTTCGAGCAGGGAAGAAACAACTTTAAAATAGACGCAGAGCTTCTCTCAAACGTAGTAACCGCAAATAAGAATATGTCGGCAGAAGCGGTGCGTGACCTTATAATCTCACTCATAACCCTCAAATACACTCAGTCGAACTCAGTGTGCTACGCATATCAGGGACAGGCTATAGGCGTAGGCGCAGGACAGCAGTCCAGAATACATTGCACACGCCTTGCCGGAACGAAGGCTGATACCTGGCATCTCCGTCAGCACGAAAAGGTTCTTAATCTCCCCTTCCTTCCCACGATATCCCGTCCCGACAGAGATAACGTTATAGACGGCTATATCAACAAAAACGAGGAGGACGTTTGCGCTGAGGGTAACTGGCAGAAATATTTCACCGAGCGTCCCGAGCCGCTTACCGACAAGGAAGCTAGAGATTATCTTGACACGATAACCGGAGTTTCCGTAGGCTCCGATGCATTCTTCCCTTTTGGCGATAATATCGAGAGAGCAAAGCGCAGCGGTGTTTCCTATATTGCAGAGCCCGGCGGCTCAATCCGTGACGACCTCGTTATCGAAACCTGCGATAAGTACGGTATGGTAATGGCGTTCACCGGAATGCGACTCTTCCACCATTAATTAGGAGATTTGCTATGAAGATAATGGTTGTTGGCGGCGGCGGCAGAGAACACGCTATCATAAAAAAGCTTAAAGAAAACAAAGAAATAACCGAAATATTCGCTCTCCCCGGAAACGGCGGAATGGCAAAGGACGCAACGCTGGTTCCGATAGGAGCGAAGGAAATAGACAAAATCGTGGCATTTGCCAAGGAAAACGCTGTTGATTATGCGGTAGTGGCTCCCGATGACCCGTTGGTTTTGGGGTGTGTCGATGCCTTGGAGGCTGTCGGAATTTCCTGCTTCGGCCCACGTGCCAATGCGGCGATAATAGAAGGCAGCAAGGTTTTTTCGAAGAATCTTATGAAAAAATACTCTATTCCCACTGCGCAGTACGAGGTGTTTGATTCTTCCAAAGAGGCTCTTGAATACGTCAAGACCTGCAAGATACCTACCGTAGTAAAGGCAGACGGACTTGCTCTCGGCAAGGGCGTTGTTATCGCAATGACGAGAGACGAGGCGGAGGAAGCGGTAAAATCCATAATGCAGGATAAAAAATTCGGCGCCAGCGGAAACAAAATCGTAATAGAGGAATTTCTGACGGGCCCCGAGGTTTCTGTTCTGGCGTTTACGGACGGAAAAACCGTGAAGCCGATGGTTTCCTCTATGGACCATAAAAGAGCTCTTGATTTTGACGAGGGCCTCAATACCGGAGGAATGGGAACGGTAGCGCCGAACCCCTATTACACGGCGGATATAGCTGCGGAGTGTATGGAAAAAATATTCCTTCCCACCGTAGCTGCTATGAATGCGGAGGGCAGAACCTTCAAGGGCTGTCTTTATTTCGGACTTATGCTTACGCCAAGCGGCCCTAAGGTTATAGAGTATAACTGCCGTTTCGGAGACCCCGAAACTCAGGTTGTCCTTCCCTTGCTTGAAAGCGACCTTTTCACCGTTATGCGCGCCACCACGGACGGAACGCTTTCCGATTGCGAGGTTAAATTTTCAAACAGCAGCGCAGCCTGCGTAATAATGGCGTCACACGGATATCCCGAAAAGTACGATAGCGGCTTTGAGATAGATATAGACCCCGAGGTAGAGGATTTCGTATACGTTGCGGGCGCAAAGCTTGATTCTTCCGGAAAGCTTCTTACTGCGGGCGGCAGAGTGCTGGGCGTAACGGCAGTGAAAGAAGACCTTGGTAGCGCAATCAGCGCAGCTTACGAAAGGGTAACCAAGGTTGGCTTTGCCAATGCGTATTACCGCACGGATATCGGTGCTCGTGCTATGAAGGCTATCTCTGAGAGTAAATAATGAAAGGTGTCATATAATGGTATATCGCATATATGTTGAAAAGAAAGCGGGACTTGATAATGAGGCGAGAGCTCTCCTTTCCGAGATATCCGCATTTCTAGGTATAAAAAGTGTAAAGCGTATAAGAATACTCAATCGCTATGATGCGGAAAACATCAGCGAGGAGCTGTTTTCTTACGCAGTGGGTACAGTTTTCTCCGAGCCTCAGCTTGACGATGCTTATAAAGAGCTTGATTTTGACGGAGCTTACGTCTTTGCGACCGAGTATCTGCCCGGTCAGTTTGACCAGAGAGCAGATTCTGCGGCTCAGTGCATTCAGCTTATATCCCAGGGCGATAAGCCTACGGTTGCGAGCGCAAAGGTTTATATGCTCTACGGAGATATGAGCGATGAGGATATCGCAAGAATTAAAAAGCACGTAATCAACCCGGTTGAAGCGAGGGAGGCGGCGCTCGATAAGAAGGATACGCTTCGTATAGAGTATGACGTTCCCACCGAGGTAAAGGTGCTTTGCGGCTTTACTGAGCTTTCGGAGCAGGGACTCTCGGAATTTATTAATCAGCAAGGACTTGCTATGGACCTTGACGATATCAAATTCTGTCAGAAATACTTTATTTCTGAGGGCAGATGTCCGACAATAACCGAAATAAAAATGATAGATACCTACTGGTCGGACCACTGCCGTCACACTACCTTCCTTACCACGATTGACGAAATAAGATTTGAGGACGAGCTTATAGAGCGTACCTACCAAGAATATCTTGCGGCAAGGGAAATGCTCGGAAGAAAAAAGCCTCAAAATCTTATGGATATAGGAACGATAGCGGCAAAATGCCTTCGTAAGCTCGGAAAGCTCGATAAGCTTGACGAGTCCGAGGAAATAAACGCCTGCACCGTAAAAATTGACGTAGAGGTTGACGGAGTAAGCGAGCCGTGGCTCCTTCTCTTTAAGAACGAAACGCATAACCACCCCACCGAGATAGAGCCCTTCGGCGGCGCCGCAACCTGTATCGGCGGTGCAATAAGAGACCCGCTTTCGGGGCGCTCGTACGTTTACGGAGCTATGCGTCTTACCGGTGCGGCAGACCCATTGAAGCCTATTGAAGAAACCTTGAAGGGAAAGCTTCCTCAGCGTAAAATAGTAACGACTGCGGCAGCCGGCTATTCCTCTTACGGAAACCAGATAGGACTTGCAACGGGAATAGTTGACGAGATTTATCACGATGGCTACGCTGCAAAGCATATGGAGGTCGGAGCGGTTATAGCAGCAGCTCCCGAGGCTAACGTAAGGCGTGAGGTTCCCGAGGCGGGCGACCTCGTAGTTCTTCTTGGCGGAAGAACCGGCCGTGACGGCTGTGGAGGCGCAACCGGCTCGTCTAAATCTCATAACCTAAGTTCTCTTGAATCCTGCGGCGCAGAGGTGCAGAAGGGTAACGCTCCCGAGGAGAGAAAGCTCCAGCGTCTTTTCAGAAACCCTGAAGTGTCAAGAATGATAAAGAGATGTAACGATTTCGGCGCAGGCGGTGTTTCGGTTGCCATAGGCGAGCTTGCAGACGGACTTGATATTGACCTTAACGCAGTTCCGAAAAAATATGACGGACTTGACGGAACCGAGCTTGCGATAAGTGAATCTCAGGAGAGAATGGCTGTCGTAATCGAAAGTGAGAATAAGGATAAATTCTTAAGTCTTGCCGCAGAGGAAAACCTTGAGGCTACGGTTGTTGCAAGGGTAAAGGCTGACGCAAGACTGACTATGACCTGGAACGGAAAGACTATCGTTGATATAAGCAGAGAATTTCTTAATTCGAACGGCGCAGAAAAGCATATAACTATAGACGCCGCAAAAATCGAATCTACCGAAAAGAAGCTTCCCGAAAGCTTCTCAGAGGGGCTTATATCCGTGGCATCAGGGCTTAACACCTGCTCAAAGAGAGGACTTTCGGAGCGCTTTGACAGCACGATAGGCGCAGGAACCGTCCTTATGCCCTTTGGCGGAAAATATCAGCGTACTCCCATTCAGGCAATGGTTCAAAAGATTTCCGTTGAGAAAAAGCACACCGATGACGTTTCCTTTATGTCTTGGGGCTATAACCCCGACCTCTCGTCTATGAGCGCATATCACGGCGCCTATATGGCAGTCGTTGAATCGGTTTCAAAGCTCGTTGCAACGGGAGCGGAATTTAAGGACGTTTACCTCACCTTCCAGGAATATTTTGAAAAGCCTATGAAGGATTCAAAGAGATGGGGAAAGCCTCTCTCGGCTCTGCTCGGTGCGTTCAAGGCTCAAATGGAGCTTGGAGTTGCCGCTATAGGCGGTAAGGACTCAATGAGCGGCACGTTTGAGAAGCTTGACGTTCCCCCAACGCTTATTTCATTTGCGGTAACCACCGATAAAATGAGAAACGTTGTTTCTCCCGAATTTAAAAAGGCAGGCTCAAAGGTAGTTCTCGTAAAGCCTGAATATGATTCTGACGGACTCCCTGTAACCGACTCCCTTATAAGCCTCTTTAACGAGGTAACCGCCCTTATGAGAGCGGGTAAGGTTCTTTCCGCATACACCGTAACTATAGGCGGTGTAGCCGAGGCAGCACTGAAAATGTCGCTTGGAAACGGATACGGCTTCACCTTTAATTCCGAGTTGACTATCGCTGAGCTTTTCGGGTATAATTACGGCGCATTCGTCCTTGAGCTTTCAGAGGAGCTTGATATAGGAAAACTCGTTGGTACGGTTACCGATAAAGCGGAATATGCATACGGTTCCGAAAGACTTGACGCAGACGCCGTTGTCGGAGCTTACGAGGATAAGCTTGAAAGCGTATACCCCTGCAATATAGCTTCTCCCAAGGATAAAATAAAGACTGTCTCTTACGAGGCAGCGGGCAGAGTATCGCCCCACGTAAAGTCTGCCTCTCCCAAGGTTCTTATACCCGTATTCCCCGGAACGAACTGTGAATACGATTCGGCAAAGGCAGTTAGAGACGCAGGCGCAGAGCCCGAGATATTCGTTATAAACAACCTTACGGCAGAAGGTGTAAAGAGAAGCGCAGAGAGCTTTGCGAAAAAGATATCCAAGGCGCAGGCAATATTCGTTCCCGGCGGATTTTCCGGCGGAGACGAGCCGGACGGCTCAGGTAAGTTTATAACGGCATTCTTCAGAGGCGCTGACGTAAAGGCGGCGGTGACCGACCTTCTCGATAACAGAGACGGACTTATGTGCGGTATCTGTAACGGATTCCAGGCGCTTATCAAGCTCGGCCTTCTTCCCTTTGGAAAAATCATAGACACCGATGAGGGCTGCCCGACTCTTACCTTTAATAATATTGCCCGCCACCAGTCCAAGATAGTAAGGACCCGTGTAGCGTCTAATATGTCACCCTGGCTTAGCGAAACGAGCGTAGGCGATATTTATAACGTTCCGATTTCACACGGAGAAGGAAAGTTTTTCGCTACTCCCGAAATGATAGAAAAGCTTATCGCCGGCGGCCAGATAGCGACTCAGTACGTAGATATGAATGGAGAAGCTACCTACGATATCGATTATAACCCCAACGGCTCGATGCTTGCGGTAGAGGGTATAACCTCGCCGGACGGCAGAGTTTTCGGAAAGATGGGACATTCGGAGCGTATCGGTGCGGGACTTTATAAAAACGTTCCCGGCGATTACGACATAAAGATGTTCAAATCAATGGTTAAGTATTTCAAATAAGAAACATAAAAACAAAGAAAAAACAAGACGGAGAAACCGCAATTTCGGTAACTTCGCCTTGTTTTTATATAATGAAGCTAAACTAAAGGATTGACACCGGACCTAACGCAAAGAAAGCTCTTTAAGACAAGCGATAAAATCCAAAAGCGTTTTTTCACTCTCATACGGAGCGTAAAGACGCATATATTTTCCTTCCTTTATTAATACGCCGTGTTTTTCTGCGGTGCTTTTAAAGCGTTCGTCAGAAACGTAAGTCCAAACGGCATCGTGAGTTTCGCACATATCCTCAATAAAAACCTCGCCGTCCGTTTGTGTAAGAGCAATAAAGGCAGTGTCCTCGGAGAGAGAAAGAGCTTTCGTATCGAAAACGAAGCAAACGTTTGATATCTGCCGAGAAAATCTGTAACCCAGCTTTTCTAAGTCGTGCGAAATTCTTATAATTCTCGGAGCAAGGCAACCCTGCGAATATCCCTTTTTTGTAAGGGCATAGTTTATCCTAGATATTATTTCATTTTTATCTTTGTTCCATTCGGGCGCAACAAGCCTCTCCTTCGGGCAGTCACCGGTTATTCTGTGAAGAATAACCTTTGGCGATATTCTTGCGATAAGCTCGCTTGCCATATCGGCATATTCGGATAGAGTGGGGGGCGTGTAACTTTTTTCTTCATACATTTTCGCAAGAACGGTTCCCTCCATAACGTAAAGGGAATGTATTTTCACCCCAAAAAGCTTGAAGGAGGAAAGATACTCTGCCGTGGCTATAACGTCCTCGCTGCTTTCGCCGGGCAAGCCTATTATAAGGTGAACAACCGTCTTTATTTCGTAGTCGCAAAGAATTTCCATAGCCTTCTCGAAAGCTCTTCGGTCGTAGCCTCTGTTTATAAGCTTTGCGGTCGTGTCGTTTGCCGTTTGCAGACCAAGCTCCACCCAAACCTCGTATTTTTCACTGTAGCTTGATATAAGCTTTGCAATCTCCTCGTTTATGCAGTCGGGGCGTGTGCCTATCGAGAGTATCTTAATCCGCTCGTCAATCAGTGCGCTGTCGTATCGTTCCTTCAGTATTTCGGGGGAGGCGTAGGTGTTTGTAAAATTCTGAAAATAAGCGATAAAAAGGTCGTCCTTTGCAGCTTGTGATATGACTGACGAAACCTGATTCTCTATGGAAAGAGCGGGTGTGATATGCTCGCCCGAGCCTCTCTCTCCGCAAAAAATGCACCCACCCGTGCCGCATTTTCCGTCTCTGTTAGGGCAGGAAAATCCGCCGTCAATGCAGATTTTTTTCATTCTTTTTCCGTATTTTTCTCTTAGATATTCACTGAGATTGTTGTAAAGCATATAAATCTCTAACTCCCGAAGATTTGCTTTTAAAAATTCACCTATAGGATATCATAAGGAAAGGTAAAAGTCAATGAGTATATTTTTTCTGATACGGTGCAAGATATGAGTGGTTGCCATAGGCTAAAATTTCAGAAAGGTAAGGTTTTCAAAATGAATTCGAAAAAGGAAAGCAAAAAAAGCCAGGAAAGAATGAATTTTCACGGCAAGAACGTAGCATCGGGCAAATCAACGCCCGGAATTAACAGCCCGGATATCGAGCTTCCGGCATTCAATCCCCCTGTTCCGAACAGAGCTTGGACGTCTATGCGTGAGGAGCTTGGCAATGACGTTGTAAATCCCAAGAATTTCGAATAAGCCTTTTCATACTGCTTCCCCAATCGGCTTTACGGTTGGGGAAATTTGTTTGTGCCCCCGCCCGCCGCATTACTTAAAAAACGGCAGTGCGTCAAATATAGAATATTAATCCGTTTCCAAGCCTTGACAATTAGGCGAAAATATATTAAAATATTATAGTATTTAAAAAACGGTAAGGTTTTAAAAACAGCAAAGTTTAAAACGTGAGAGGAAAAAGCAAATGGAGAGAACTTATATAAAAGACGTAGTTCCCGGCGTGTGCAAGGTTCAGGGCTTCGTTGAAAATTTCCGTAACAAGAAAAATATGGCTTTTATCGTGGTAAAGGATATCACTGGAAAGCTGCAGGTCACGATTATAAAGGAAGAGCACCCCGAAATGCTTGAAATGCTTGATGCGCTTACCATTCATTCCGTGGTTAGCTTTGAGGGCGAGGTCGTAGCGAGCGAATACGTTAAAATGGGCGGTAAGGAAATGTACCCCTCGTCAATGAAAATAGAATCTATAGCCGAGGCGCTTCCGATAAAGGACGACTCTGATATAGATGTAAGAATGGATTACAGATGGATAGACCTCAGAAGAGATGCAAACCATCTTCTTTTGAGATTGCAGACGACTCTGACGGCGGCTATGAGAGAATTTCTCGTAGAAAGAAATTTCGTTGAGATTCATACCCCCAAGCTTATAGGCGCAGCCAGTGAATCGGGCTCGGATGTTTTTGAGGTTAAATATTTCGATACCAAGGCTTATCTTGCTCAGTCACCGCAGTTTTATAAGCAGATGGCTATGGCATCGGGCCTTGGGCGCATCTTTGAAACCGGCCCGGTATTCAGAGCTGAAAAATCCTATACGAATAAACACGCAACCGAATTCACGGGATTCGATTTGGAATTTTCCTATATAGACAGCTTCGAGGACGTTATGAAAATGGAGGAGGAGCTTCTTGCGTATGCGCTTCTCAAGGTCAAGGAGGCTCACGGAGAGGAAATCAAGGAGCTTTTTGGACTTGACGTTGTCGTTCCTGCGCTTCCTTTCCCCAGAATGAAGCTTGCTGACGTATATGCCGAGCTTGAAAAAAGATACGGATATACTCTTCCCAACGAATTGAAGGGCGACCTTACCACCGAGGCCGAGCGAATGACAAGTAAGCTTGCCGCAGATATGTTCGGTCACGAATTCTTGTTTATCACCGATTATGACGCAAAGGAAAGAGCGTTCTATCATATGCGTGACGAGCGAGGCGTTCCCTGCGGATACGACCTTATCTGGCGAGGCGTTGAGATAACCACGGGCGCTCAAAGAGAGCATAGATACGATATCCTTAAAGCGCAGGCGGAAGAAAAAGGACTTGCCGAGGACGTAAAATTCTATCTTGAATTCTTCAAATACGGCTGTCCTCCTCACGGCGGATTCGGAATAGGCATCGACCGTCTTACGATGCTGTTCCTCGGACTTTCGATAAAAGAGGTTCAGTTCCTCTTCAGAGGCCCGAACAGACTGACTCCATAATTGAATAACAAACAAATTTAACAATAAATATAATAAAACAAAGAAAAGGAACTGTAAAGGAATGAAAATTGCACTTATTAATGAAAATAGCCAGGCGGCAAAAAACTCACTTATTGAAGCAACCTTAAAAAGCGTTGTCGAGCCTCTCGGCCACGAGGTTTATAACTACGGAATGTATTCTGCTGACGATAAAGAGCAGCTCACCTACGTTCAGATAGGAATACTTTCTGCCGTTCTTCTTAATTCGGGAGCCTGCGACCTTGTAATTACCGGCTGCGGAACCGGCGAAGGCGCAATGCTTGCCTGCAACTCCTTCCCCGGAGTGCTTTGCGGTCACGTGGTAGACCCTACCGATGCTTACCAGTTTACTCAGGTTAATAACGGAAACGCTATCGCTATGCCCTTTGCGAAGGGCTGGGGCTGGGGGTGCGAACTGAATTTGCAGTACGTCTTTGAAAAGCTTTTCGTTTCCGAGTGGGGACTTGGCTATCCTAGAGAAAGAGCCGTTCCCGAGCAGAGAAACAAGAAGATTCTTGACGAGGTTAAGAAGGTAACTCATACCGATATCGTTTACATACTTGAAAATCTTGACAGAGAGCTGGTACTGGGCGCTCTCGGCACAAAGAATTTCAAGGAATATTTCTATGCTAATTCAAAGTGCGAAAGAATTACCGCTTGCGTAAAATCTCTTATAGGCGAGTAATTCCGAAAGGAAAATAATGGGCGATATCGTTGGTAAAATAATTTTTTACGTTGCAATCCTTTTCATAATGATGTTGCCGGGCGTAATTTTAAAAAAATTCAGGCTCTCATCGGATGGTTTTGGCAAGGGTATATCCAATCTCGTTCTTTATATAGCTCAGCCTGCGCTTGTTTTTTTGGCGTACGTTCGTCCTTATGATAAAGAAATTCTTATAAATTCAGCATACGTCTTGCTTATATCCGTCCTTATGCATACGGTGTTTGCTTTTACCGCTATAATAACGTTCAAAAGGGCGGAGGACAGCGCTCGCCGAATGCTGAGATTTGCTACGGTGTTTTCAAACGCCGCATTTATGGGCATTCCGTTAATAGAGGCTACCGTTGGCAGCGAGGCGACAATATACGCCACCGTTTACAACATAACCTTTAACATATTTCTTTGGTCGCTGGGCGTCTATTTCTGCACCTCAAAAAGAGATATGGACAGAGACGGAGATGTTGACACTAAAAAAGAGCGCCTCAGCTTTATCGGAAAAGCTTTGACGAAGGCGTTTTTGCACCCGGTTACGATTGCAGCGTTTCTTGGTATAATATTCTTCATATTCCCGATAGACGATAAAATTCCCGCAGTTATTTCAGAGTCTCTCGTTATGCTCAAAAACCTGGTAGCGCCTCTTGCTATGGTCGTTATAGGACTGCGCCTTGCGGATATAGATTTCAAATCCTTCTTCAAGGATTTTTATATGTACGTTTTTCTGGCGCTTCGTCATTTTATTCTGCCGATTGTAACGGTTCTTATTTTGGCGCTTCTCAAGCTTATCGGCGTTCCGATAAGCGAAACCGTATTCGTGGTTTTAGTCATAATGGCGGCAACTCCTGCGGCAACCTCGGCAACTATGTTTGCCGAAATGTACGGCTGCGATGCGCCGTACGTATCAAAGCTGGTTGCGGCGTCAACTATTCTTTCGATAGCGTCAATGCCGCTTGTGATTTTGTTTTCCAAATTGTTTATATAGTCAAGCCGGTTTCTCTGTAGCAAAACTCGGCTTGGCAGGAAAGGATTTTATATGCAGTTTTTGTATTTGCTTGAGAAGATAAGAAATCCCGTGTTTGATTTTATCTTCTCGCTTATAACGCATATAGGAGAGGAAACCGTTTTTCTTGCGATAGCTATTCTGTTTTTCTGGTGTATCAATAAGCGCAAGGGATATTATATTCTGATTGTCGGTCTTGTCGGAACTGTTATAAATCAGATGCTGAAGCTTATGTGCAGGATTCCTCGCCCGTGGGCGAAGGACCCTAATTTTTCGATAGTCGAAAGCGCAAGGGAAGAGGCGACCGGATATTCCTTTCCCTCAGGGCATACGCAAAACGTGGCGGGAACCTTTGGCGCCATAGGCGCCTCGTATAAAAAGCGCTGGATAAGGATTCTTTGTGTCATTGTGATTTTGCTCGTAGCCTTTTCGAGAATGTATCTCGGTGTCCATACTCCGTGGGACGTTCTCACCTCGCTCGGTATAGCCGCTGTCCTGACGTTTGGCTTATATCCTCTGTTCAAAAACGAGGAGCGCTTCAAGCGGTTTATGCCTTACGTAGTCGTTATGTCCTTCCTTGTTGCGCTCGGATTCTTCCTATACGTCAACTATATGCCGAACCGTCCGCCGCTTTCAGATGAAAACTATCAGAGTGCTATGAAAAACGCCTTTACTCTCTTCGGCTGCACTCTCGGTCTTATCGTTGTATATGCGTTTGACAGTATGTACATAAATTTCGAAACCAAAGCGCCGTGGTATGCTCAGATTATAAAGCTTGCCGTTGGATTTGCCATCGTAATCGGTATAAAGTCGGGGCTTTCAGCTCCCCTGACTGCTCTTTTCGGTAACGAATACGTTGCCCGTTCCTTCAGGTATTTCTTCATAGTTGTGTTTGCGGGAGTTATCTGGCCGCTTACCTTTAAGCTTTTTGCAAAAATGAAGATAAAGAGTCTTGACAGAATGGGTGAGAAGGTAGGCTGTGCGCTAAGCAAAAGCTATAAAACCGAGCTTGAGAAAAGGCGCAGAGCCGAGAGAAAACTTAACACGCCCCCCGGCAAAAGAAGAAAAAAGAAAAAATAAACACAACTAAAGTTTACATTTTGAGAAAAAACCGCAAGAGTGCCGAATCCCCTCGGGGAAGGAGACTTTGCTTGCGGTTTTTCTTGTTTTTTTGGGGAGAAATAAAGGGAGAAATAAAATTTCTAAAAGCTATTTACTTTTTCTAAATAATATGATATAATAACTGCGTGTGCGCAGAACTATATTTAGCGCACAGGATTTTGGAAGATTTTAGTAGATATGAAATGTCCCGTATGTAATTTTCAGGATTCGAGAGTCCTTGATTCACGCCCGGTGGAAGACGGCTCCAGTATAAAGCGCCGCCGTGAATGCGCAGGCTGCGGCAAAAGGTTTACGACCTATGAGGTAATTGATACCGTACCTATTGCAGTCGTCAAAAGAAACGGCTCACACGAATTTTTTGATAAGCACAAGCTTGTCGTAGGAATAAAAAGAGCTTGTCAGAAGCGCCCTGTTGACGCCGAGGAAATTGCGGTTTCTATCGAAACGGAGCTTCAAAACAGTCTGGTAACCGAAATTTCCTCTATTGAAATAGGCGAAATGGTGCTTGAGCGGCTTCGAGACCTTGATATAGTTTCGTACATACGCTTTGCTTCCGTTTATAGAGAGTTCCAGGACATAGATTCCTTTACCGCCGAGATAAAAGCCCTGAGCCGAAAGGGAAGAAAAAAATCAGCTCCGCAAGGAGAAGACAAATAATGATTAAGAGTATGACTGCCTTTGGCAGAGCAAAGCATGAGGGCGAAGCCAAGGATATCACGATAGAAATAAAATCGGTAAATTCCCGATTTTTTGACTGCTCTGTAAAAATTCCGAGAGCATATTCCTTTTTGGAGGAGAGGATAAAATCCTACGTCCAGAAAAATGCGGTCTCCAGAGCAAAGGTTGACGTTTACGTAACCGTTGACAGTCACGGCTCTACTGCTTCGGCGGTAAAGCTTGACGCTTCCCTTGCAAAAAGCTATATTGCAGCGCTCTACGAGCTTCGTGACACGTTCGGGCTTTCTGATGACGTAACGGTTATGAGCGTTGCGCAAAACCGAGACATATTTTCCTATGAAAAGGAAGAGGAGGACCTTGAGGGCGATTGGCTTGAAATAAAAGCGGTGCTTGACGAGGCAATAGCCGGATACCTCTCTATGAGAGAGGCTGAGGGAGCAAAAATCGAAGCGGATATAAAGGCTAAAATAGCCTTGGTTAGCGAATATGCCTCCGCCGTTGAAAAAATATCCTCCGAGGACACGGTGGGCTACCGTGATAAGCTTGAAGCAAGGCTTCGCCAGATACTTGCGGACAACGCCGTAACCGTTGACGAAAACAGACTTTTGACCGAGTGCGCAGTATGGGCGGACAAGATAGCGATAGACGAGGAGCTTGTAAGGCTTCGTTCCCATTTCGGAGCGTTTGCGGATATAATTTCGCTTCCCGACCCGTCCGGCAGAAAGCTTGATTTTCTTATGCAGGAATTGAACCGTGAAACGAATACGATAGGCTCTAAGGCAAACAATGCGAAAATCGCCAGAATGGTCGTTGATATGAAGGGCGAGCTTGAGAAAATAAGAGAGCAGATACAGAACGTGGAGTGACGGAGAGAAAAATGAAATTTATCAATATAGGCTTTGGAAATATGGTTTCCGCAAACAGAATAGTGGCTATAGCAGGGCCGGATTCGGCGCCTATCAAAAGGCTCGTTCAGGACGCTAAGGAGGACGACCGAGTAATAGACGTTTCCTGCGGCAGAAGAACGAGAGCGGTTATAATAACCGATTCCGACCACGTAATTTTATCGGCCATACAGGCAGAAACGATAACGAACAGACTTGCATCGGATATAACTGACGGTGACGAGGAAGAAAACGAAGAAGAATAAACTGAAAGAGAGATTAAAAATGATTTATCCTACAATTGAGCAGCTTTCCGGCGGAAAATTCAATCGCTACGAGGTAGTAGTGGGCGTTGCAAAGGGCGCGCGCATAGTTACCGATAAATACGTTGAAATGAGGCAGAACGCCCAGAAAATGATTGAAAATCACGAAACGGATAAGCCGATAGCTGCGCTTATCGACTCGGAATACAAGGACCAGAAGGCAGTCAAGATAGCTATTGCAAAGCTTTGCGATGGCAGATTTAAGATGATGCGTCCGGACGCTGACGCAGAAAACTGATACTTTTCGGAGGTGATGCGGAGTGTACGCTTCGGTATATATATTTGATATGCCGTATCACATAGACCGAGCTTACGACTACCTCTTGACAGAGTCGGCAGAGGCAGGCTCGCTCGTGCGTGTTCCGTTCGGAAGGGCGAACAAGCTGCGCCTTGGAGTCGTATATTCCGTTTTCGGCGAGGTATCTGATGAGAAAAATATCAAGCCCGTGCATTCGGTCTTAAAGGACCGTCCGCCGTTAACGGAGGAAATGCTCGGGCTATGCTTGTTTTTAAAGGAGCACACCCTATGCACCTTTGGCGAGGCGGTGAAAACTGTTTTGCCGCCGGGCGCTTTTTCCAAAACTCTTAACGTAAAGGTGAAAAAAAGCTGCACGCTTGCGGTTTCCACAGAGGAGGCAAAAGCGTATCTTTCAAAAAACGCCGAGGTCAGAAGTGAGGGGCAGAAAAACGTCATTCGTTATCTTATGAATGCCGGCATTGCCGATATGTCGCTCGTCCGTGAGCTTGCGGGCGTAAGCGCAGCGAATATTTCAGCTTTAGCTGAAAAGAAAATTATATCGGTAAGCGAGAAGGAAGAAATCCGAAATCCCTATGCCGATATATCGAAAAAACGTGACACCTCGGAAATATTTCTCAGCAAAGCGCAGACTGCAGCTTATGAAAAAATCGAGGAGCTTTATCTTTCTGCCGAGCCTCGTGCGGCTCTGCTTTTCGGAGTTACGGGCAGTGGAAAAACCAAGGTAATAATGAAGGCTATAGATAAGGCTATAGCCGATAAAAAATCTGTCATAATGATGGTTCCCGAAATCGCCCTGACGCCGCAGACTGTGGGAATATTTTGCAAACGGTATGGGGAGCGTGTAGCGGTAATTCATTCCTCGCTCTCTCAAGGAGAGCGTCTTGACAGCTACCGCAGAATAAGGCGTGGTGACGTAGACCTCGTTATAGGAACACGCTCGGCGGTATTTGCTCCGCTTAAAAATCTCGGAATGATAGTCATAGACGAGGAGCACGAGCATACCTACAAATCCGAGAGCAACCCGAAATACCATACCCGTGACGTAGCGGCATTCAGAGCGGGAAAGAATAACGCTCTTATGCTTCTCGCTTCGGCAACGCCCTCGCTGGAAAGCTACAGTAAGGCGGAGAGCGGTAAATACACCCTGATAAAGCTTACCGAAAGATATGGAAACGCAAAGCTGCCCAAGGCAATTATCGTTGATATGCGAGAGGAATTGCGACTTGGAAATATAACGCCTATAAGCGATAGGCTTCTCACATCCTTAAAGCAGGTGGGTGAGGAAGAAAATCAGGCGATTCTGTTCTTGAACAGACGGGGCTACAACAGCCAGATAAGCTGCAAAAACTGCGGAGAGGTTATAACCTGTCCGAGATGCTCGGTATCTCTTACCTATCACACGGGCAAGAACGGCGGAAAAATGCTTTGCCACCTTTGCGGATATACCGAGCCGCCCGCAAGGCTTTGTCCCTCCTGCTCCTCCGACAATCTTTCGTTTCTCGGATACGGAACGCAAAAGGTAGAGGGAACGCTCGGTGAATATCTTCCGGAAATGACGGTTATGCGTATGGACGCAGATACTACCGGCGGCAAGCTTGCGTATGACAGAATGATAGACGATTTCAGAGAGGGAAATGCGGATATTTTGCTCGGAACGCAAATGGTTGCGAAGGGGCACGATTTTCCGAGAGTTACGCTCGTTGGCGTTGTTTTGGCGGATACCTCTCTTTACGTCAGCGATTTTCGGGCGTCCGAGCGCACCTTTTCGCTTTTGACTCAGGTTATAGGCAGAGCGGGAAGGGCAACGGAAAACGGAATTGCGGTTATACAAACCTATTCCCCGACAAACGAGATAATCCGACTTGCCTGCAAGCAGGACTACGAAGCGTTCTATAGGGGAGAAATAGCTATCAGAAAAGAGCTTTCGTACCCACCCTTCTGCGATATGGTTCAGCTCACCCTCGTGGGTGAGGACGAGAGGGCGGTGCTCTTGGGAGCAAAAGAGCTTTCGGATATGATAATAAAAAAGCTGAGCGGAGAATTTTCGGGCATACCCTCAACGGTATTCGGCCCGTTCGAAGCATCGGTATATAAAGTAAACGATAAATACAGAATGAGAATGGTTGTAAAATGCAGACTCGGCAAAGAGTCGAGAAGGCTATTTCACTCGCTCCTTTGCGACTTCTCGCAGAACAGAAGGGTGAGTCTTGCGGTGGATTTGAATCCGCTGACGCTATAAGCAGCCTTAGGAAAGGAAAAAGTATGGCAAAATTAAAAATCGTAAAATTCGGCGACCCGCTTCTTAGGAAGGTTTCAAGACCGGTAGATGAAATAACCCCCAGAATACTCACCCTTCTTGACGATATGAAGGAAACTATGAGAGATGCAGAGGGCTGCGGACTTGCCGCCGTTCAGGTAGGCGTTCTCCGCAGAATTGCGGTTATAGAGGTCGAGGAGGGAACGGTTTACGAGCTGATAAACCCGAAAATAGTAGCGTTTGCGGGGGAGCAGGAGGAGTCGGAGGGCTGCCTCTCAAATCCCGGAAATTACGGAATAACAAAGCGTCCCAAGGCGGTAACCGTAAGAGCGCTTGACAGAAACGGCAAGGAGTTCGAGCTAAGGGGAACCGACCTTCTCGCAAGAGCGATATGTCACGAGTGCGACCACCTTGACGGAAAGCTCTACACGGACGTTCAGATAAGAAGCATTAATGACGAGGACAGATAAATGAAGATAATGTTTATGGGAACGCCGGAAATAAGCGCAGGCTGTCTTGATGCGCTTGTAAAGAGCGGTCATAACGTGGTTGCGGCAGTAACCGGAGAGGATAAGCCGAGGGGCAGAGGAAACGTAATGACTCCAACGCCAACGAAAGTCTTGGCAAATTCGCTCGGCATTCCCGTATATACCCCAAAAACTCTGAGAGACGAAGCGTTTGCCTCGTTGCTTGACGAGATATCGCCCGAGCTTATCTGCGTGGTCGCATACGGCAAAATACTGCCGAAAAACGTAATCGACTACCCAAAATACGGCTGCATAAACCTTCACGTTTCGCTTTTGCCGAAATACAGAGGCGCAGCGCCTATGCAAAGAGCGGTGATGGAAGGGGAGTGTGAAACCGGCGTCACCGTTATGTATATGGACGAGGGGCTTGATACGGGGGATATAATAGCAACCGAAAAATTTCCGATAGGAGAGTGTGACGATTTTGAAACCGTGCACGATACCTCGCTTCGTATAGGAGCGGCGCTCCTTTCGGATACGATATATGAAATAGAAGCTGGCAGAGCAGTGCGTACACCCCAGGACGAAAGTCTTGCAACCTATGCAAAAAAAGTGGAGAAAGAGGATTGCCGAATAGACTTTTCTCTTGATTCGCAAACCGTCAGCGCACGTATAAGAGGAGTAACGCCTATTCCGGGAGCATTCACCTTCCTAAACGGAAAAATGCTCAAGCTCGGAGGCGTATGCGCCGCAAAGGGTGCGGGCAAGCCGGGCGAGGTTATCGAGACGTGCGGCATAGGAGAGGGATATATTACCGTGGCTTGCGGTGACGGTGCTATAACCGTGCGCCGTGTTATACCCGAGGGAAAAGGAAAAATGAGCGCCGGAGATTTTGTCCGAGGCAGAAAAATATTCAAGGGAGATATTCTTGGCTGACGTATTTTCGACAGCAAGCCTTAAAGGAGGAGAGAAATGACACTTTTTGAAATAGCGCACAGATTGCTCTCCGAGTATGAGGAAAGCGGAAAATACGTAAATCTGTCACTGAATTCTCATATAACCGATACCCTTTCAAAAGAGGAAAGGGGAAGGCTTACGGCTCTTTTGTACGGAGCCGTTGAGAAGAAAATAACCTACGACTATTATATCTGCGCGCTTTCGGGCAGGAGTATGGATAAGATAAGCCCAAGCGTCAGAGATGCGCTCAGGCTTGGATTTTGCGCACTTGTCGATATGAGGGGAATTGCCGAATACGCAGCGGTAAACGAATGTGTAAAGCTTGTGAAGAATGCAGGCGAGCGCTCGTTTGTCAATGCGATTTTGCGCAGAGCCGCAAGGGAAAAGAAAAATCTTCCCTTGCCCGATAAGAATAAAAACCCCATAAGATATTATTCGGTATATTATTCCTTGCCGCAGCCAACCGTCAAGTATATGATTAATTTGCTTTCAGAGGAATCTGCGCTCGGATTTTTTGAAGCTGTAAACGCAAGACACGAAAAAACCTCTCTTACGGTAAATACCATTAAAATCAGCGTTGACGGTTTTATAGAAAAACTAAAAAAACAGGGGTATGATGCTACCCGTGTTAAAAATTCGCCCATTTCCGTAGAGGTGTCGGGCGCCTTTAATCCTAAAGAGATTCCGGGATTTTTTGATGGCGAATTTTTCGTTCAGGATTCTGCCTCTGCTATGGCGGCTATGACACTTGATTTAAAAGCAGGTGAACGGGCGGTTGACGTATGCTCTGCGCCGGGAGGAAAGAGCTTCGCCCTTGCGATACTTTCGCAAAACAAAGCGGACGTGCGAGCCTTTGATATCCACGAAAGTAAGCTTTCTCTTATCACGGCGGGCGCCGAAAGACTCTCCCTTTCTTCGATTAAAGCGGAGGCGAGAGACGCCCTTTCTCCTTTTTGTGAGCTTTTTGGCACAGTGGATAAGGTGCTTTGTGACGTCCCCTGCTCAGGGCTTGGAG
>JAZSBB010000018.1:0-15157 GCA_045602185.1 Eubacteriales bacterium | reverse complement strand
AGTTGCGGCATCTTGCCTCAAGCACACAATCGAGGGCGATTTCAACGCAGTTTCCGTTGACGAGGTAAAGGCTCGTGCAGGCGGAAACGGAACCGGCAGAATTCAGAGATAACTTTAAAGAAATTCAATAAGGCGAACAATTTGCTTTAACGGTATGGGTTATAGAATAGCCTATACCGAAAAAATAGGGGACGAATCGGTTTGTAGCCGAAACGCTCCCTTTTTTCTTTTATATTAGCAAAAAAATCTGATTAGCATACTATGCTCTATACTTTTGTTTTTCAAACGGGCTGTTATTAAATCATATCAAAAACGCACAAAACAAGGCAGAGATACTACGGTGAGCTTCTCTGCCTCATTTTTTGTTAGTTGCGCCTAATAACAGTCAATGATTTTGTTTTTAGGCCGGTTTATTCCTTAATTATTTTTCTGAAATTTTAATTCCCGAAGACTTTCTTGCAAAGTTGGTATTAGCCTCAACTCCGCTGTTTATATTCATTACGTAATCCTCGTATTCGTAATAGTAATCGAGATACTGAGAATACGACTCGGTATATACTCCGTCAAGAGTATCCTCGGTGAATGTTTTAAGCGTATACGCTATAAGAGTCAGGGACTTATAATAATCGGAAAGGTTTTCACCGTAAGCGGTGTTAAGTATATCTCTAAACATCTGAAGGCGTCCCGCCTCGTTCTTGATATCGCTCTTAACGGGAGTTCCTCTTACAAGGACAGCCTCATCGTCCGAGGCAGCGCTCTCGGTAGGAACCCAAGCGCTCATATCCGTCCACTTATATCCAACGGACTCCATATCGCCTACAGAATCAACCATCTCCATAACAACGGCTGCGTTAAACATAACTATCTCTCCGCTCTTGATAACGAGCCTTGAGAAACCGTCACGGGAATACTCTGCTTCTCCTGCCTTCTTTGCGGTGTAGGTTTCGCTGAGAAGACCTGCCTTAGCATCCGCAACCTCAAAGTAGAGGTCAACCTTTGAAACGAGGCTGACTCTGAGAATCTTTTCTGCGCCACTCTCGTCTTTCATCGTAAGGAATGCGGTTTTTCCAATGTTTGAAATGTTTCCGTCGTCATCGTAAATGGAGATATCCGCTGCGGTATGAGCTACCCAGGTTACCTGCTGAATTTTCTTAAATGACATCTCGTCCTGAATTACAACGGTTTTTCTGTTGTTGGTAACGAGCATACCTCTGCGAGCGAATATGCTGTAGGTGGAATAGCAAGAGGTATTATCAAGAACGGCGTAGCTTCCGTACTCGTTAACGTAGGTGCTCATAATGGTTCCTTTACCGGACTTATCCTGACCGAAAGGAATTGCCGACTGCACTGAGGTCATAAACACAACGTTCTGACCTTCCGCATTGTTTCTGTAGTAATAGTTTCTATAGCTTCCAAGATATCCGTTAAGCTCGTCATTATCGCTTCCGAGGTCTGCAAACCAAGTTATTCCTTCGTTTCTGTAAATGAAGTTACCTGAGTCAATCTGACCGCCGTAAACGTCATTAGCTCCGCCCATAATACCGGTATAAAGAGCGCCTTCCTCCCAGTCTGAACGGGAAATGAATGCGTGTATTCCCTCCATATGATAGTCAAGCTCAAGCTCTACGTCAGACTCGCCGGCTTCGGTAGGATAAAACAGCATATCAAATATGGTTGCCGCTTTGCCCTTTTCGAGCTGATTCTGACGAATCGTTATAAGAACGTTATCGTTAAGGAACTTACCTGCGTAGTTAAACATCTGAGTGTCTATACCCATAAGCTCGCCGGTAATAAATTCATCGGCGCCGCCCTCGTGGTAATTCCATACCTTGCCGTCAGAGTCCTCTATATAACAAGCGAAATAGAAGGTCTTGTCAATACCCCAGGTATTGTTAAAGCCGTAAGTGTATCCGGTTGAGGATTCAAGAGCCATTATAAGCTTAACGAAAGCGTTTGTAGCGTCTGCCCACAGAAGCGCCGATTCAGCGTACGAGCCGTCAGGAGCGTAGGGGTCAAGTCCGTTAGCTATAAGGTTGTGAATATTGTTACCTATAAGGTAAGAGCCGGTTGCACCGTACTCTTCGTAATCGATAAGAGCAAGAGCGCCTATTATCATTCCGGAGGAGCAAGCAGCGTTCCAGTTAGTCGAAAGATTGATGTAATCGCACTCGTTGCCTATCGTTCTGGGATGCTCACAGGCAAGGCCCATAGAAGCGTTGTAGCCCTGCTTAACGCCCTTATTGTAAAGAGCCTCTGCAAGCGAGTCAACTGCTTGCTGGCCGAACTCTTCAAGGTAGAAATTATAGAGCCAGTCGTAAGCAACTGCGAAATTGCCGGTAGCCGTAGCGCAGTTGATTATGTATCCGGGGCCCCAGTGAACCCAAGATGCAAGAACTACGGAGATATCGTATGCAAGAAGCGCATACTTATCTTCACGGGTTACCTGATATGCGAAAGCAAGCTCTACGAGTTTTGCTGTATAAACCTCAATCTCGTCAAGCGTTCCGGAAGGATTATATCCGTCCGCAGTATCGGGAAGAGTGGTATCGTTAGGATTAGTGGGGTCGGGGGATTCACCGTCACCGTATCCGTTAATAGGTCTTTTTGCCTCAAGTATTCCCTCGTAAACGCCGGTTTCGGAGTTTATCTTTGCGAACTCAGCGTATATGGCGTCAGCTTTGGAAACCAAAGAAGCAAGATAATTCTGAGCCTTAGCGTCAACGTTCTCTGTCGCTGTGTACATATTGTTAAGAGAATCGAAGGTATTCTGATTTGCGTAGATATAGGGGTGCGCAAGATTCGTATTCGCCTTAGCGTCAGCGATAACCTTTTCGCCCGTTGCTACGTAAGAATCTGCGATTTCTTCGAATGCGTTTCCTTCTTCGTCAGCGGTAACGGTATCGAAAATGAATCTTTTCATTATCGTGAGCATTAGCTCAAGGTCGTCTTCTCTGTTGATAAGCGCCTCTCCGTTTTCTGACGCTTCTCCCTCGTATATGATTATGAGTCCCATATCGTCATATACGAGCTGCCAACCGGGGAATATATTAGGAATATCCTCTGCGGCGATAACGGGCGTCTGCTCGTCAAGAGAGTTTTTAAGATATCCGGGAGCTACCGAAAGCTCTACTCTGTTACCGTCAACGGTTGCGCTGTCTCTGCCTATCGTAATATAGGTTGCGCTTACACCGGTAGTAATATCGTAGGAGAGATTATCGGTATGAAGATAATAAGGATATCCTATGAAATCAAGCAAAAGCTCAAGCGGAACCATTACTCTTCCGTCAACTATAACGGGAGTGCAATACTCTGCGATAGATGCCTTCGTATTTCTAATAAGAGCAGATTCAACTCCTACCTTCATACAAAGAGCTTCGCTTATTATTTCCTCGGTATTCTTCGCTCCGGGGCCCTCTTGAATATCAATAGCGATTTCTGCGTTATTATCAATTTTCGAGCCTGCAGTTCCGAGAGAATCGATGTTTGAGTAAGCAACCTTGGTATTGTGATATATCTCAAGGTCGTCAATGCAGAATCCCATACCAACCTTTTCGGGACCGCCCCCGCCTATACCGAAATAAAGGTTCTGTATACCAACGTCCGTTCCATTTGTGTATTTAGCCTCGTAAGTGAGAGGGGTGGGCTCGGTGCCTACGTAAAGGTCGGCGTGGAACAAGGTGTTACCCTCGGTATCCTTGAGGTCCCAGTCGAATATAAACGTCAGCGTTACCCAGTCGTTAGTAAGCTCGCATACCTTATATCTTGCGTTAGTATTTTCGTATGCGTAAACGGTTCTGCCGGTTATGTAAAGAAGATTGAAGGTAGCGCCGGCAGGCGTTGTAATGTACATAATCCTACCTACGTTACAAGCATCGTCAGCCTTAATCTTAAACTGAACTACAGTTCCGTTTTCTTTCTGGATATTAGGGCTGAAATTCAAGCCGCTGTATGCGCTGGAGGTCTCTTCCGTTGCCTCGAAGCGCCAAAAATAGTTGTATCTGTAGGTAACGTCTTCTTCAAAATCAATGCTGGCTTTGTGAGTTGATATAGCTCCGAAGCCGTTGTCGTAATCCCAGCCTTCCGAAAAATCTCTGTTTATTACAACGTCTATTTCGCTAAGGTCGGAGGCCTCTTCTCCAATCGAATAAGAGGTTTCGCTCGCCGAAGCGAATACCGCAAAGCAGGAAACCAGAGAGGCAAGAACAAGTATAGTTGAAAGAACTCTGTGAAATTTTGTCTTCATTATATATTAACCTCCCTCAGTTTTTAGAAATTTCATTAATGGTCGCAAGTACGGTTGCCGAGATTTCATTGCTTCTTACGGAGCAGGATACTGCTGTCGCAACGTCAATCTCGGAATTGATGGCGTCAACGCCGGAATTGTACGCTTCAAGCGCTTTAAGATAGGATTCTACCGCTTCGCCCATTTCCTCGGAATAGCTTGCGTCCGCATACTGATAATAGAGCATAGCGTCCATAATAGCGTTGAAGATTGTATCCTGATTCTTACTTGACGAAACGAGAGAAAGAAGATTTGCCTTGTCTAAGAACAGCTGCGAGGATTCCTCAATAAGTCTGATCTTTTCTTCATACTCGTCAAACTTTTCGATAGCCGCCTGAACCTCCTCGGAGTCAACGTTCATACCGTAGTAGTATGAAAGCGCCTCATCGCGAAGCGGCTTAAGCTCGCCGTAGGTATAAACAGAATTCATCTTCTTCACGGTGTCTATAAAGTACTGAGTATTCTGCTCAATCAAGTCCTTGTACATTATGGCCTGGTCTTCAAGCTCTGCCGTATAAACTCCAAGCAGATACTTGTATTCTTCAAAATCGGGGTCGGTATTGTCGATGTTGTTTTCGTCAAAATACTTTTTAAGGTAAGTACAAATACCCACTTTTTCTATGTAGGAATCCGTAGTGACAAATCTTGAAAGCTGCTCGGAAATTATAGCCTTATGCTCAGCCTGAAGAATTTTGTAGAAATACTCGTCTACAACGTTGAATTTCTCAATAGCCTCAGCCACGCCCTCAACACTCGGGTCGTAATTTTCGTCAGCAATTATATTTCTTACGATATCCATATACACGCTGAGCTCTTCAGCGTTCTGCTCGTAAACCGATTCCTCGTAAACGCCCTCAATAATTGCGTCTACGAATTCCATACAGTCCTCAATTCTCTTGGAATTTTCAAGCTTAGTCTGATTTGAGATAATGGCCGGAAGAGAAGCGTAGAACTCAAAAGCGTCAACGTATCCCTCATCCTCGGGAGTAAGCGAGCCGTTAATCTTCTTCTCAGCTGCGACGATTACCGGGTCGGCTTTAACGAAATCTCTGTTTTCTGCCTTCTTATACTCGGCAAGCTCGTAAATCTCCTGCGCAGTAAGAGCGTACTTTCTCATAGAAGCAAGAGAGGTAGCTCTGGTGAACTGAGTGAGCGATTTTGCGAATACGACTACGTTTTCTAACTTGATTATATTTTCCTTGACTTCCTTGAGATCCTGCTCGGCATAAATAAACTCAATATTCATTTTGTCGATAAATTCACCGTTTTCGGCGATGTATTTATCTATAGTCTTTGCAGCTGCGGTCAATTCGTCAACGTTAGTCGATTTCTGCTCTATTGCAAGCAGCGCTTCAACGAGATTCTTTACGGCTTCAAGGTTCGCCGCTTTAGCGGGAATCTCTATCTCTTCCTTGTAATTATAGACTGCAATAGTTTGGAGAAGCTCTCTAAGGTAATCTATTTCTTCGGGGAGAAGCCCGTCGGGATTGTTCTCGCAAATATCCTCGATATCCGAAACGAGCGCCTTTGCAGCTATATAAGCCTCGTTACGAACCTTGGGGAGAATATCTGTATCAACGAAATACTCCGAATAGAGCTTAAACTGCTCGTGAAGGTCAATCTCCATTTTGTCAAGGTCACGGTACCGCGTTCCCTGGTAAACAATATAGTTGTCAAAGTTCGTAACCTGGTTAAATGTGCCAAACTGGAAACGGAACTCTACAATACTGCCGCCTTGGTCAGCTTCATAATCAATATCGAACATCTTCTCGTAGTTTATGTAAAACTCTCCGGTGAAGGTATCGGGGTCAAACGTTATCATTACGTTGAACCACACACCCTCGCAAGCAACGTTCGTAACCTTTGCTCCGTTTTCGTTGGTAGCGGTGATAGAGTTGTTAGCGCTGTCGTAGGAAAGCGCGAAAATCTGGGGGAACGGAAGACCGGAGGTCGAGCCGTTACGGAAGTTAATGCTCGTATTGTTGTAATGCCCTCCGTTAAGGCCTTCGAGCATAAGGTCAAACTGCATAACGAGACCTCTGCTCAAATCATTCAGGGTTTTGTAAGAATAAGGCGCAGCGCCTCCGGACGATTTGTTAGCTACAACACTCATATATTTGTTGTTCTCGGAGTCAGTCTTGCTTATCGCCTCTGTACATCCTGTAGAGCCGTGAACGATGCTCCATACGCTGTTTTTAAAAGTGTCAGAGGCAATGGTGGAGAAACCGTAGTTTGCAAAGCTGTTCTGCTTATCAAGATCTACCCTTCTCTTTTCCATTGCGGCGTCTTCTTTAGCCTTTGCCTCGGTGTAATCCCGGAGAAACTCTGCGTAGTCCTCTGCGTCATCTGCAATAACGGCATCGTTGAGAAGAACCTGAATTTTACCGAGCGCCGTCTGATTTGCGGTTCCGGGATTTACACAGCCAGCCTCGGCGATATTTTCGTAATCTACAAAAAGGAACTTGAGTCTGTCAACTTCAAATACGTCTGTCTTACCGTCAATCTCATCAAAACGGGCCTTGAGGTCAGCGTAAGCCCCCGTATCTTCCGGATAGGTAAGTATCGGATAGGTAAACATGTGCTTAATAAGAACAGGAAGCTCCGTGGTTTCAAGAGCCTTTCTGTAGTTTGCGGTAGCGGTAACAACAGCCTCCTGCTTTTTGCCGATATCATCGTCCTCGGGGTTTGCGGCTGCAAGCTCTTCAAGAGCCAAGATATAAGCATTCTTAAGCTTAACGGTGTTCTCGTAAATCGTTTCCGAAATCTGCACGGAAAGAGTATTTACAGCCTCGGTTAGCTCTGCGCTTCCTTCGATAGACGAGTGCACGGGACGTCTTGCAAGCTGATTATACGCTATAGCAAAATCAGTCGTCTGATCCTTGGGGATTTCACCTGCATTGAAAGAACTAACAGCAGCGTCAGCGTATACCTTTACCACATTGTAGTATTCTTGTTCAAACAAAGGCTCGAGATCGTCGTATGCGAAGAACATACCGTCTCCGTCAGGGTCCGGCGTTCCGGAAACGATATCGGCGGCAACGTCAATCAATTCGTAAGCCGAGTTGATATCTCCCAACTTCGTTTCTTTAGAATAGTTTTCATTTTTTTTATCGCCGGCGCTATACGAGCCGTCCGGAGCGTCCTCGTAGTGAGTGTGAATAACCGTGTAATACCATCTGTTAAGCAAGGTCAAGGTAGCTCCCTTAAGCTCGGCTATAAACTCATCGTATCCTTCCGTTTCAGGATTGATAGGCTTAGAATTCAAATAGGTATGCACGTCCTTCATGGGATTGTGATATTCCAAGAGAGCGCCAGTATCCTTTTTTGCCTCGGCAGCGGCAAATTTCTTCCTGGCTTCAGCAAGGTTGCCTGTATATGCGGGCGTATCGTCTGCCGTTACTATCATAACCGCAAACGAAGAAACCAGCAACGCAAGCACTGCTAATACAAGTATTAGTTTTTTGAAGTTCTTCATCGTGTTCTCCTTCATGTTTTCTTAAATATATTCTAAATATTCTAAGTAACAATATCATATCACTTTACAGTCGACAATTCAATAGTTTTTTATTGTTTTGGATATTTTAACAATATTTTTCTCACTTTTGCACAAAGTAAAAAACGGCAAAGAACGGCGCTTCAAGCCGAGCTGCGCCGAACATCAAAGAAATATGTAAAGTTTTATTTGTGTTTTAAAAAATCAAAACGAGACTCTTTCCATAAAATAAAACAACGCGCATAGCCTCGCTTTGTTGAAAGTGCAAGACTATGCGTGTTTTTCAAGCAAAAATCATACGGTTTTATCTGTTTTTGTATTTTTCAAGAAAGCGCTCTCCGCAGCCGTACTTTTCATAGACGTAATCTATGTCCTTATCTCCTCTGCCGGAAAGGCAAACGAGAATTGAGCCGGATTTGTGAGTCTTTGCGTATTTTATAGCGTACGCAAGAGCGTGGGAGCTTTCTATAGCGGGGATAATTCCCTCGTAGCGAGAAAGAAGGAAGAACGCTTCCATAGCCTCCTCGTCACTTGCGGTTTCATAATGGACTCTGCCCTTATCTCTAAGGTATGCGTGCTCCGGGCCGACACCGGGATAATCAAGACCGCTGGCAATTGAGTAAACGGGAAGCGGTTCTCCGTTTTCGTCCTGAAGAAGATAGCTCTTAAAGCCGTGTAGCTGTCCCTTAGTTCCGTACTGCATCGTTGCGGCGTGGTCGCCAACGGCGCTGCCTCTGCCGAGAGGCTCTATTCCGTATATTTCAACCGGGTCGGCAAGGAACGGAGTAAACATACCGAGCGAATTTGAGCCGCCGCCAACGCAAGCGCAAACCGCATCGGGCATAATACCCGTCATATCAAGAAACTGCTCCCTCGCCTCGTATCCGACAACCGCCTGAAAATCTCTTACCATTTTGGGAAACGGGTGCGGTCCGAGCGCCGAGCCTATGCAGTATATGGCGTTATCGTATTCCTTCATATACGCCTCAAAGGCTGCGTCCACCGCTTCTTTAAGCGTTTTAAGACCCTTTGTTACAGGAACCACGTTTGCTCCGAGCATTTTCATTCTTACAACGTTGGGGTGCTGCTTTTCTATATCGACCTCGCCCATATAGATGTCGCATTCCATACCAAAATATGCGGCAGCAGTGGCAAGGGCAACTCCGTGCTGACCTGCGCCCGTTTCGGCTATCAGCTTCTTTTTGCCCATATACTTTGCGAGCAATCCCTCACCCATACAGTGATTAAGCTTATGAGCGCCCGTGTGGTTTAAGTCTTCTCTTTTGAGGTAAATCTGACAGTTTCCGAAAAGCTTTGAAAGACGCTCACAATGATAAACCGGCGTAGGTCTTCCCTGGAATTCTTTTCTTATTCTCCTGAGCTCGTTTATAAACTGAGCCGAATGACAGATAGCCTCGTATGCGTTATCCGCCTCCTCAAATGCAGGAACAAGCTCGGGCGGCAAAAAAGCTCCGCCGTATTCTCCGAAATATCCGTCCTCACTGGGAAATTCTTTAAGATAGTTGTCAAAATCCTTGTATTTATTCATTTTATTTTCTCCTTTTCGTATGCAAATACGATTTTTCTGCGTTAATTTTCAGTAAAATTCATTTCGGTAAAATTCAGTCCGAAAGCCGCCATCGTTTCATTATCTTTTAACCTGTCCTTCCCGAAGGCTTCGGGTGCAAAAAAGCCCCGATGCGCAAAAAAACAATGCGCTCGGGGCGAATAAACTAATCCACGGTGCCACCCGAATTTAAGCATAAAGCCTTCTCAATGTACGTAAAAATACACCACGCAAGATAACGGTTGCTCTCCGTCAAAAGCCTACTTGCAAAAAGCTTTCGGTTTGCCCTCAAAAGTCCATTCGTCCGCCATATCCGGCCGCAATCGCACCGTCTGCGGCTCTCTGCTCGGAAATCCCGCGGATTACTACTCTTTCTCATCGGTTTATGTGAAGATTATTATACTATCTTTTTCTCTCGTTGTCAATAGATTTTTAAAAATTGAATTTTCAAATTGACTTTCGGTTTTTTGCAATTGTACTTTTCAGTTTTTGAAATTCAGTTTCTCGATTTTGAAAGTTACCTTCGCCAATATTTTCTGTCAAGAGAGCGATACATTATAGCCTCGGAGACGTGGTCGGCGTTAATCTCTGCCATACCGTCAAGGTCGGCTATGGTTCTGGCAACCCTCAGCACCCTGTCGTGACCTCTTGCCGAAAGCCCCAGGCTTTCAAACGCCGAGCGCATAAGCTCGGAGGCCTCTTCGTCAAGCTTACAGTATTTTCGCAACATATTAGGCGTCATTTTGGCATTGAGAACGCTCGTATCGTCTCCGTTTTCGGCAAGTCTTTTAGCAGCAAACCGCCTCGCAGAATTGACACGCCCCCGTATCTCAGAGGATTTTTCGCCCGATTCCGACCTTCCAGATATTTCGTTATAGGAAACTGCGGGAAGCTCTATTTCGATATCTATTCTGTCAAGCAAGGGACCGCTGACCTTGTCAAGATATTTCTTAATATCCGAAGGATTGCAGGTGCAAGGTCTTGAAGAGTCTCCGAAATATCCGCACTTACACGGGTTCATAGCGCATACCAGCATAAACGAGGCCGGAAAGGTTATCTTTGCGGCGGCTCTGGTGACGGTTACGGCTCCGTCCTCAAGCGGCTGTCGGAGAGAATCGGTAGCAACCTTTGAAAACTCGGCAAGCTCGTCCAAAAACAGAACTCCGTTATGGGCAAGTGAGATTTCACCCGGCCGGGGCATAGCGCCGCCGCCGACAAGTCCGACAGAGCTCGTCGTATGATGCGGAGAGCGGAAAGGCCTTGACCGAACGAGATTTTCTTTTAAAAGCCCGGTGACCGAATGTATTTTTGTCGTTTCGAGGGCCTCGGTCAGCGTCAGGTCGGGCAAAATCGAGGGAAGGCGCTTCGCAAGCATTGATTTGCCTGCGCCGGGAGGGCCTATCATAAGAACGTTATGTCCGCCTGCGGCAGCGATTTCAAGCGCTCTTTTCGCTTTGAGCTGACCTCTTACGTCAGAAAAATCAAGCTCCTGTGAATTAGAAGAGAAATCGAAGGAGTCAACGTCGCGCGGTGTAGGCGTCAGGCTTTCCTTTCCCTTGAGGTGCAAAATCAAATCCTTGACGCTTTTTACACCGAATACGGTTATACCGTCAACGACAGACGCCTCCTTTGCATTGGCATACGGAACGTAGATTTCCTTCTTGCCGCAATCCTTTGCCGAAATAGCCATAGAAAGAATTCCGCCTACTGCCCGAAGGTCGCCCGAAAGTGAGAGCTCTCCGACAAAGCATTTATCGGAAAGGTCGCACCCGTGTGGAATTTTTCCGTCAGTTTGAAGAATTGCAACCAAAATTGCAAGGTCAAACGAGGAGCCTTCTTTTTTTATATTAGCAGGAGCGAGATTTACCATTATATCGAGCGCAGGAAAACGGATTCCGCTGTTTTCCAGGGCAGATTGAACCCTGTTTTTCGCTTCTTTAACCGAGGTGTCGGGCAAACCTACCAAGTCAAATCTCGGCACTCTGTCCCAGCCGCTGCATTCAACAACCACCTCATATCCGTCAATTCCGAATACGCCTGAGCTAAAAACCTTCGAAAGCATTACACAGTCCTCTTTCATTTTTATGATAATATTATATATTATTTTTCCCTTCAGTGCAAGTACTTTCTTGACTTTTTGCTAAAGATACCTTATAATTGTCTTAGAGAGAATTTCCCGGAGGAAAAATATGAAGGTATTAAAAAACGTAAGGCTTTACGGCAATATTACGGATATAACGGTAGACGGCTCGCTTATCTCTTCGATAGGAAAAACCGATTTACCCGGTACGGATTTCTGCGGTGCAAGGATTTATCCCGGTCTTATCGACACGCATAGCCACGGCTGCATAGGCTTTGATACTATGGAAGGCCACCTTGCCGAAATGGCAGACTGGCAGCTTTCCCAGGGCGTTACAACCTGGTATCCCACGACAATGACTATGAGTGAGGAAGAAATCATAGAGGCAACCGGCAGAGATATAGCCTTTGGCCACGGAGCAAGCATTCCGGGCTTTCATATGGAAGGCCCGTTTATCAATAAAAAGTACAAGGGCGCTCAGAACGAAAAATACATAAAAGCCCCGTCTATGGAGCTGTTTTGCAAATGCAAAAACGTAAAAACCGTTACGATAGCTCCCGAATGCGAGGGAAGCGAGGAATTTATAAAAAATTGCCCCGCCGTAGTTTCTCTCGGGCATACGGACGCAGACTACGACACCGCAAAGAGAGCATTTGACCTGGGCGCAAAAAAGCTCACGCACACCTACAACGTAATGCCCCCCATACACCACAGAGCGCCCGGCCCTATAGGAGCGGGAGCCGTATCTGACGGAGTTTATGCGGAGCTTATCTGTGACGGAAAGCACGTGCACGAGGCAGCGGTAAAAATGCTGATAAGTATATTCGGCACAGACAGAATAATCCTTATAAGCGACTCTATGAGAGCCACGGGACTAGGAGACGGAGTTTATTCTTTCGGAGGTCAGCCTATAACCGTTAAAGGCGGCACTGCGCTGACAGAGGAAGGAAAGCTCGCAGGCTCGACCTCTACCCTTTTCGACTGCGTAAGGTGCGCTATATCGTTTGGCATAGACGAGGTGACCGCCGTAAAAATGGCATCCGAAAACCCGGCAAGGCTTATGGGGCTTAATAAAGGAAAAATTGAGGTTGGCTACGATGCGGATTTCATAATAGTTGACAACAGCTTCAATCTTATAAGAGCGATAGCGAGAGGCGAATTTTAATATGGAAGCAAATGAAAAAAATCCATTTTCACGCACCGAGCTTCTCTTGGGAAGGGATGCTATGACAGTCTTGGCGAATGCGAAGGTGATAATTTTCGGCATAGGCGGAGTCGGAGGACACGCATTTGAAGCACTCGTGCGCTCCGGAGTAGGCTCGATATGCGTAGTGGACGCTGACGTTGTTTCAGAAACAAATCTTAACCGTCAAATTTTAGCAACGAAAAGCACGATAGGCGTTCAAAAAACCGAGGCGGCAAGGCTTCGTGCCCTAGATATTAACCCAAACGCAAAAATAACGACGTTTCCTATTTTCTATGACGAGGCTTCGGCAAACAAAATCAGCCTTTCCGATTACGACTACGTAATAGACGCCATAGATACCGTAACCTCAAAGCTTCTTCTGATAAAAAACGCAAAGGAAGCGGGTGTACCGATAATTTCTTCAATGGGAGCAGGCGGAAAAACCGACCCGACAGCCTTCAAGGTCAGTGACGTTTATAAAACCTCGGTTTGCCCATTGGCAAGAGTTATGCGAACGCAGCTCAAAAAAATGGGGATAAAGAAGCTAAAGGTAGTATATTCCGAAGAAATGCCCAAGAAATCCTTTGTGGAAAATGAGGAAAACCTTCCAAAAACTCGACACGCACCGGGGAGTATAGCAACCGTACCCTCGGTTGCAGGGCTTATAATCGCTGCAGAGGTTATGAAGGATTTAACCGAAAAATGTAAATAATTATTGTCGCTTTAGCAAAAAACAAAACCGTTTAATTGTTTTTGTTTTAGCAAAAAGCAAGGCAGTTTAATTTTTTTGTTTTAGCAAAAATACGGCGTTAAAAAAACAAAAAACAGAACAAAAAAACAGAGGGGCTGTCTCATTAAGAATTGAGAAAAATCAATGCAGAGAGAAAGAATACGGAGAGATTTGTGTTTTAGATAAATTCTTAATGAGAACAGAACCGTGGCTAAGGAATTTAGAGCAGAAATTTTTGGCTGACGAGCGTGAGGTGTACAAGGGTACACCGAGCGAGGAAACGAAAATAGAAAAAACAATAAAAATTGAGGAAAACCGCAGGTTTTCAACCTCGTTTCCCTCAAAAATGCTCTTTTTATGCAGAGGTATTGTGTTTTTTACAATACCTCTGTTTTTTATTCGGTTAGGCAACGTACACCAAAGAGTACTTACCATTTGCTCTGTTTTTTGTAGTAAGACCGCTTTAGATAGAGTATTATTCTTCAAGCGTTCGCACTTCGGAAAAGTTTTAGTTTTTAAGCGCTTCCGAAACGCAAAATTATTATTTTTTAAGCGTTTCCGAGACGCAAAATTATTGTTTGTTAAGCGTTTCCATTACGTAATCGCCAAACTCACGGCAGGTAGCTCCGCCGGCTCTGCCGGTTATGACGAGCTTTTTCTCCTCAAAGGAGCATATATCAAGCGCTCTTTCAAGCTTATCTGCTCTATCCTGAAGACCTACGTGAGAGAGAAGCATAACGCAAGCTCTGAGCATTGAACAGGGGTCGGCGTAATCGCCTCTGCCCTCGTTTATCATTCTGGGTGCTGAGCCGTGAATAGCCTCGAACATTGCGTATTTCTTGCCTATATTAGCGCAGCCGGCAGTTCCGACACCGCCCTGAAACTCAGCAGCCTCATCGGAAATGATATCGCCGTAAAGGTTGGGAAGAAGCAAAACCTTAAAATCACGGCGGCGCTTCTTATCAACAAGCTTTGCAGTCATAATATCCGCATACCACTCGTCCGTAACGATTTCGGGGTAAAGGTCGGCAACCTTGTGGCAGTCCTCAAGGAAATTTCCGTCAGTCGTTTTGATTACGTTTGCCTTCGTTACGAGAGATACTCTGCCCATATTATTCTTTCTCGCATAGTCGTACGCAAGACGTGCAATTCTGTCCGAGCCCTGCTTTGTGGTAATGGTAAAATCTACCGCAAGGTCCTCGGTTACGTTGAATCCCGAAGAACCAACCGCATATCCGCCCTCTGTGTTCTCACGGAAAATTACCCAGTTGATTCCCTCCTCGGGAACCTTAACGGGACGCACGTTTGCAAAGAGGTCGAGAGCCTTTCTCATAGCAACGTTTGCGGATTCTATATTAGGCATACCCGAGCCCTTTTGGGGGGTTGTTGTCGGGCCCTTCAAAATTATGTGACAAGCCTTGAGCTCCGCCATTACGTCATCGGGAATAGCCTTTCCTACCTTTATTCTGTTTTCAAGGGTAAGTCCGTCTATCGTTCTGAATTCAACCTTACCTGCTTTAACGAGGTCGGAAAGCATAAATTTCAGAACTCTCTCAGCCTCAGCGGAAATTATAGGCCCGATTCCATCTCCTCCGCATACGCCTATAATAAGCTTATCAAGCGAGGAGTAGTCAACGAAATCGCCCTGCGACTTCATATCCTCGACACGAACAAGCTGCTGCTCCAGAATTTTTCTGAACTTTTCACAAGCCAAATCCAAATTTTCCTTATAATTTTCCATACCGTTTCTCTTTTCTGTTATTCTTTTTTCATTTTTTATATATTAAAGGTTAAAATTTAATGTTTTTATATGTCGTTT
>JAZSBB010000017.1:0-4536 GCA_045602185.1 Eubacteriales bacterium | reverse complement strand
TCTTATCGAGTCAGGCTGCAAGCTTATCTCTCAGCACGCTGACTCTATGGGCGCTCCTACCGCTTGCGAAGAAAAAGGTATCCCTAACGTTGCTTACAACGGCGCAACCGGCAAGACCGACACCTTTATTATCGCATCAAGAATTAACTGGGTTCCTTACTTTGAGTATATGCTTGACTGCGTTATCAACGGCGAAGATATCGTTGATGACTACACCGGAACTATAGACACCGGCTCCGTTGTTATCACCGACCTTGGCGCCGCTGCTGCAGAAGGCACTCAGGCTAAGCTTGACGCTGTAAAGGCTAAGTTTGCGGACGGTTCTCTCAAGGTATTTGACTGCTCGAAATTCACCGTTAATGGTGAGCACCTCACCTCCTACCTTGCTGACGTAAATTCCGATGCAAAATATGAGAAAGATACCGAGGTTATCAAGACCGAAAACGGCATTACCTATTTCGCTGAAAGCGAATTCCGCTCTGCACCTTATTTTGATATTATCATTGACGGTATCACCATCGGTGCTGCTGTAGAGTACGAAGAGTAATTTCTAATTTAATGCATAACGGCGGGGTTTCGACTCCGCCTTATGCCGTATTATATGCAAAAAGAAGCGCTTTTCAGGGGAGGAAGCAACGTGGAAAAACAACCCATTATCCAGCTTGAAAATATCACCAAGGTTTTTGGCAAGGTAGTTGCCAACAATAACGTTACTATGGACGTGCGCAAGGGTGAGATTTTGTCTGTTCTCGGTGAGAACGGCTGCGGCAAAACCACTCTTATGAATATGATTGCAGGTATTTATTACCCCGATTCCGGTAGAATTATCATTAACGGTGAGGAGGTAACGATTACCTCGCCCCGTGACGCATTTCGCTACAAAATAGGTATGATTCACCAGCATTTTAAGCTGATTGACGTCTTTTCTGCCACGGAAAACATCGTTCTCGGTGTAAAAGACGGTAAATATAATCTTAAAGAAGCAAAATCCCGTATTTTTGATATGTGCAAAAAATACGGTTTTAATATAAATCCCGATAAAAAGATACACGCTATGTCTGTATCCGAAAAGCAAACCGTTGAGATAATCAAGGTGCTATACCGAGGCGCCGATATTTTAATTCTCGATGAACCGACTGCTGTTCTTACCCCACAGGAGATACGGACACTCTTTAACGTTCTGCGGGCAATGCGTGAGGACGGAAAGTCCATAGTTATTATCACTCATAAGCTCAACGAGGTTCTGGAGATTTCCGACCGAGTTGCAATTTTACGAAGGGGCGAGCATATTGCAACGGTCAACACTGCCGATACAAACGAGCAAGAGCTTACGGAAATGATGGTAGGCCAAAAAATCGCACTTAACATCAACCGCCCTACCCCAAACAACCCAAGTGACAGACTTGAAATTCGAGGACTGAATCTGACAAACGCTGACGGTGTAAAGGTTCTTAACGATATATCATTTACCGCAAAATCCGGAGAAATTCTCGGTATCGCGGGTATTGCCGGCTCAGGTCAGAAGGATTTGCTTGAAGCTATTGCCGGACTTAAGGATTTGGATTCCGGAGAAATAATCTATAACCGCCCGAAAAAGAATCTGCCCGTTTCCTTTTATCATAAAACCTTTGCGGAGGTGAAGGCGCTCGCCGCCGAGGGAAAATTCCATTACGAAGACGGAACGACAGTCGATTTTCGTGGAATGCGCCGTTCCAAAATCTGCGAGCTTGTCAATGCGGGAAAGGTTCTCTTTAACGAAGACGAGGTTATGAATCTTCGCAACAAAACGCCGCTTGAAATACGTGAGCTTGGCGTTCGTCTTTCCTTCGTTCCCGAGGACCGTCTCGGAATGGGCCTTGTCGGAAATATGGATATCACCGATAATATGATGCTGCGAAGCTATCGCAAGGGAAATTCTCCCTTCCTTGACCGTAAGCGTCCAAAAAGTCTGGCAGATACGATAGTTGCCGATTTGGACGTAGTAACGCCCGACACCGACCACACCCCCGTACGCCGTCTTTCCGGCGGAAACGTACAAAAGGTGCTTGTCGGCCGTGAGATTGCGGCAGCGCCTATCGTTCTTATGGCTGCCTACCCCGTACGAGGTTTGGATATAAATTCGTCTTACACTATCTACAACCTATTAACCAAGCAAAAGGAAAACGGTGTTGCCGTAATTTTTGTGGGCGAAGACCTTGACGTGCTGCTTGCGCTTTGCGACCGTATTATGGTTGTCAGTGGCGGACGTGTGACCGGAATTGTTGATGCACGTACTGCAAAAAAAGACGAAATCGGGCTTCTTATGGCTAACGCTAAGCGTGAGGAGGTGCAACAATGAAGCATACCGAGCATACTAAAAAGGAACCCTTCTTTCATATCGTGAAAAGGCACTCTGTCACCCTGAAGCAAAAGATAATCTTCTATGCGATTGCCATTATATTAAGTCTCCTTTTAGGAGGAATTATCTGCGCTCTCTTTTCCGGCAGAAATCCCTTCGGCTTCTTCGGCTCCCTCTTTTCGGGCGCTGTGGGAACCTCTCGCCGTATATGGCTGCTTTTACAGGAAACCGCTCTGCTTCTAGGAGTTTCGTTGGCTCTGGCTCCCGCCTTCAAAATGAAGTTCTGGAATCTTGGAGGTAACGGTCAGATTCTTATGGGCTGCCTTTCTTACGTTGCAGCTATGTTTTACCTTGGCGGCAAGATTCACGATTCTCTCGTAATCATTATCGGACTTTTAGCAGGTATTCTTGCGGGCGCTATATGGGCGCTCATACCGGCTATATTCAAGGCCTTCTTTAATACTAACGAATCTCTCTTTACGCTGATGATGAACTACATTGCCTCCGGCCTTGTGGCAACGTTTATTACTATATGGGTAGACGGGGGCTCGGGCGTTCTTAAGCCTATCGAAAGCGGAAATATTCCGGAAATATTCAAACCGCAATTTTTGACGGTGCTAGTATTTTTCCTTATTGCCGGCGTTATGTACGCATATCTGAAGTACAGTAAGCACGGCTACGAAATATCGGTTGTCGGAGAAAGCAAAAACACGGCGAAATATATTGGAATTAACGTACGTAAGGTTATTATCCGCACTATGATTATTTCCGGTGCTATTGCCGGACTTGTCGGCGCATTTTTAGGCGGAGCAATCAACCACACCGTCAGCACGGAATCCGCCTCGAATATGGGCTTCACCGCTATTATGACCGCTTGGCTTGGCACCTTTAATCCCCTCACGATGATTGCCTCCTGCGTCTTTATCGCCTTTGTTTCCAGAGGAATGATTCAGGTTCGTAAAGACTTTAAATTTACGAATGATGCTATTGCAAATATCGTAATCGGTATTATTTATTTTGCCGTAATTGCGGTAACCTTCTTTATGTCGTATAAGGTCGTATTCCGTGAGGGCGCCTTTGACGGCATTAAGCGTCTATTCAGAAAAAAAGCAAAAGAAAATAACGAAAAGGAGGACGCACAATGATTTCCTTTCTCGTAGGCGCAATAGCGCTGGCTACGGTTTTCCTTTTCGGGTGCGTTGGCGAAATTATCACCGAGAAGGCAGGCCATCTTAATCTCGGTATCCCCGGAATTATGTGCGTTGGCACTGCGGGCGGATGCTTTGGAGTTGCAATTTATATGAGAGCTCTTTCGGACTCCGCTAACGCTTCGTATCTGCTTCTCATTCTTATATCTATCGTTTTTGCCGTTTTGTTTGCCGCTGCGCTTGGCGGAATATACGGTATTTTGACGGTATCGCTGCGCTGCAATCAGAATATTACCGGTCTTGCCGTAACTATTTTCGGAAACGGCTTTGCTCAGTTCTTTATGGATACCTGCGTACTAAGAGGTGACGCTGACCGCGAAAACTTTGAGGCGGCAGGCAAGCTAATATCCAAAGGACTTCCGTTTGCGGATTCACTCGGTTGGTTTGGGGAAATATTTCTTTCCCACGGTATTCTCGTTTATCTCTCTATAGCTATCGCTATTCTGGCGGCTTGGTTTCTCAAGAAAACGAGAGCCGGACTGCATTTGCGTGCGGTAGGTGAAAGTCCTGCTACGGCTGACGCCGCAGGTATCAACGTAACCGCTTATAAGTACGGTGCTATCCTTGCCGGCGGAGGTATTGCGGGTCTCGGCGGTTTCTTCTACATTATGGACTACATCAAGGGAAGCTGGGAAAATGCAGCAACAATCGAGGCTCTCGGCTGGCTCTCCGTTGCTCTCGTTATATTCACGCTATGGAAGCCTAATTTCAGCATACTCGGCTCGTTTATCTTTGCGGCCCTGTATATATGCGCATACTATATAAACGGTGATTCAACGGAAAAGGAGCTTCTTAAGCTTATACCCTACGTTATGACCGTGCTGGTGCTTATAGCAACCAGTATAAAAGGAAGCAAGAACAGTCAAGCTCCCGCTTCGCTCGGACTTTCATATTTCCGAGAGGAACGCTGATTTTAATAAAAAACGAACGGGGCCGCCCGAATTTCTTGCACGGGCGGCGCCATTTTTATATTATTTTGCTTATTTCGTT
>JAZSBB010000016.1:0-16762 GCA_045602185.1 Eubacteriales bacterium | reverse complement strand
GGTGGTATGGTAAATACCGGACAGTACCCCGGTTACGATATTACGGAGGAATAAAAATGTATCAACAAAGCGACCGAAAATCTGCCGTTAAGGAAATACAAAAATTCTTGTACGCTCTATCTGATAAAAAATACGAGAATCTGCCGAGAGTTGCGATAACTGGAATTTATAACGCAGAAACCGCAAATGCCGTAAAGGAATTCCAAAGAACCAAAGGATTAAATCCCACGGGAATTACAAACCTTGAAACCTTCACCCTGCTTTACGAGGACTATTTCGAAAGCGCCCGTGAGTTTTATACTGACGATTACATTCTTGGAGACGGACGCTTTCCTTTCAAGGAAGGCGACCAAAACGAAGACGTGCGCGCACTGCATTTGATGATAAACGAGCTTAGCAAAACCTATTCAAATATAGAAAACGTGGGTACAGGAGCGTATTATTCGAAAAAAACCGCAGCCGCAGTGGAAGAACTTCGTAAGCTTTTTTTGCTGCCAAGCTCAAGAGCGATAGATAAAAAGCTATACACCCGAATTAAACAAGAATTGAACGCTGTAAATTTGTCTAAAGAAAAATAAAGCGCTGTTTTGTTTTAAAAGCAGACAAAGGGGCATAATTATTTCAAACAAAGCCGAAAGAAAGTATTAAAATGGGCAACAGATTCACAGAAAAAGCAGAACACGCACTAAATAACGCAATAAAAATCGCAGAGGACCTCGGACACACCTATATCGGAAGCGAACACGTGCTTTTTTCACTTGCAAAGGAAGAACAGTCAACCGCAGCTATAATTCTTCTAAAATACGGAATAACGTCAGCATCGCTCGAAAAGACAATAAAGGATTATTCCGGAGAGGGAGTAAAAAGCAGTCTATCGCCATTAGATATGACGCCCTGCTGCAAAAAAATCGTTGAAAATTCGTATAAAATATCAGTAAAATACGGAGCCGTAAAAATAGGCACAGAGCACATTTTGCTATCGCTTCTGGAGGAAAAAAATTCAGTTGCGTTAAAACTTCTCACATTAAAAGGCGCAGACGTTATAGGCGTTATGGACGAAGTTCAAACCCTCTTGCGAACCGTAGAAAGAAACAGTTCAAAAACCAAGTCGCAGTCAGAAGCTCCGCAGACGCCCTTGCGGCAATACGGTAAAAATCTAACTTTGTTTGCTGCTCAAGGAAAAATAGACCCGGTCATCGGAAGAAATAAGGAAACCGACAGACTGATAAGAATACTTTCCAGAAAAACAAAAAACAATCCCTGTTTAATAGGAGAAGCGGGAGTTGGAAAAACCGCAATCGTTGAGGGCTTAGCTCTGAAAATATCGCAAAAAGAAGTACCGATTTCCCTGACAAACAAAGAAATAATTTCCGTTGATTTAACATCAATGGTTTCGGGAACAAAATACAGAGGTGACTTTGAGGAAAGAATAAAAGCAATACTGAACGAAGCCGCTAACAATAAGAACGTTATTTTATTTATAGACGAGGTTCACACTATTGTCGGAGCCGGAGCCGCCGAGGGCGCAATAGACGCAGCAAATATACTAAAGCCACAGCTTTCAAGAGGAGAGATACAGCTCATAGGCGCAACAACCTTTTCGGAATATCACAAGTATATAGAAAGAGACGCTGCGCTCGAAAGACGCTTTCAGCCTATAACGGTAGATGAGCCTAATGAAGAAGATACGGTAAAAATCCTTCTTGGTGTTAAGGAGCGCTATGAAAAACACCACAACGTGAAAATCGAAGACGAGGCTATCAAGGCTTCCGTTTTCTTTTCGGCAAGATATATTCACGATAGATTTTTACCCGACAAAGCGCTTGACGTTTTGGACGAGGCTTGCGCAAAAATAAGTGCAGAAAATTACAAAAACGTCATAGATACCAAAAACCCTGCTTTTAATCTAGGGCAGATTTGGTACAATAATATTGATTCATTATCTAAAGATATGACAAAATCAAGCCAGAACGAAAAAGAAACTCTATCCGTTACAAACGAATCAATAAAAGAAATTATAAACGAAATGACCGGGATTCCCATTTCGGGTTTAGGTAAAGGAATTTCGCCGGAGAAGCTAAAAAGCGAGCTGAGGAAAAAGGTCATCGGTCAAGATTATGCGATAGATATTCTCACGAATGCAGTTATGAGAAGCGAGCTCGGAATAAACAGTCCCGACCGACCGAAAGGAGTTTTTCTGTTTCTTGGAAGCAGCGGCGTTGGGAAAACGCAGCTGGCAAAAGCTCTATCCGAGGTCTTGTTTTTTGACAAAAATTCCCTTTTCGCTTTTGATATGTCGGAATTCTCAGAAAAAAATTCAGTTAACAAATTTATTGGCTCCCCTCCCGGATACGTAGGATATGAGGAAGGCGGCGGATTAACCGAAAAAATACGCAGACGGCCGTATTCGGTAATTCTTTTTGATGAAATTGAGAAAGCGCACCGTGACGTGCTTGACCTTTTTTTGCAAATAGCCGACAGCGGTGTTCTGACAGATTCTCAAGGAAGAAACGTCAGCTTCAAAAACTGTTATATCATTCTTACGTCCAACGTTGGCGCAAACAACCATTCCAAAAACGCAGGATTTATCTATAGCCACAGTCAAAATCAAAAAACGGTTCGAGAGTCGCTTGAAAATCATTTCCGAATCGAACTGATAAACAGAATAGACGAAATAATAACATTTTCTAAAATAAGCAAGGATACGATGATAAAAATAGCAAAATCAAAGCTTTCCGACCTAAAAAACAGACTTGCCTCTATCAATATAAACGTATGCTTTGCCGATGAGGTAGCAGCTCATCTCGCAAATATGTGTACAGACGAAAAATTCGGAGCAAGAGAGCTTATGCGCCTTATAACCACGGAGGTTGAAAATTCAATTTCCGAATTTATACTGAAAGAAACGTCAAATAAGCAAAACGATATAATCGTATCGGTGGAAAACGGCAAAATAATAACTAAAGAAAAAAATGTAGCACAGATATTGAATTAAAAGTATAATAAACAGAATAGGCGAGGTATAGATTACTCTGTACCTCGCTTTATCCTTGTGAGTATTTGTTAAAATTCAATTTTATAGATATTCCCTTCCGCATCTCCGTAAATACAGTCATCTTTGTAAAAATCGATAAACTCCGGTTCTATGGGATAACCCATTTCGAGCAAATTAACGTAATCGATTTCAACCCCTTGCGTCAAGTCTATTCGCCTTATTGCAGGAACGCTGGTTTTACTGCCGGTAAATCCCTCAAGAGAATAAATAATTCCTTTATTTATGATTGCTCCCTGCATATAATTCGTATAATTTTCCTCAAAGAAATCAATTATAGCTTCTTTTTCGAAGGTATATACCTTTACGCCGATAGTGTCGCTTGCCTTTCCGGTATCAAATCTCGGTATGAGAAATGAAAAAACCAAATCGGTGAAAACCTTACCGTCTTCAATTCTGAGTCTATATACGCAACAGACACCGCAAGAATTCGGGTCCTTCGGATATGCGTTATATAAATTCGTATATAAAAGAGGAAAAGCGTCTTCATTATCGAAATATTGAGTACCGAAAGCGGCAGAATTGCTATGAGGAGTAATGATTTCGCTCTTATCAAGCTTAAAATCACACAGTTTTTCGAAAAAAAGCGAACTATGGCTTTTTACAACTTTATATGCAACGCCTTCGCCTTTAGCCGAAAATCGAAATAAATAATCGCCAAAAACAGCTCCGTCCTGTCCTCAAACTATATTTGACGTTTTTATCAGTTTCATTTTGACACCTATTTTCGTATAAAATATGAGTTTCGAATAATAATAAATAAAAAAATTCCGAACAAAACTGCTCGGAATTCTTTGGGGTGAGATATGGGTCTCGAACCCACGACCTTCAGGGCCACAACCTGACGCTCTAGCCAACTGAGCTAATCCCACCGTATGGCGCGCCTTGAGGGACTCGAACCCCCGACCTACTGCTTAGAAGGCAGTTGCTCTATCCAGCTGAGCTAAAGACGCATTCTGACAACGCTGATTATTATAACAGAATAATCCGAGTTTGTCAATAGGTTTTGATAACTTTTTATATTAATTTTTGCAAAAGAATGGCTTGTAATTATTTTTTACAAATCAGCTTTGCACCCTCAACCGCCACGATTTTCAGCGCTTCGCCTTCATCAAAAAAATCATCATCGTTTACTCCACGGGCCGACCATATTTGACCTCTGACCTTAACCTCTCCGCACCCTGCCTGATTATCTATACGTTCAACCACTATGCATTTTTCGCCAACTATGCTTCCGCCATTATTGCTTTTTTTGAAAAAAGAAAATATTGCCAAAAGAAATAATCCTCCAAATGTTATATATGCTGGTTTTATTCTAACACTTTGCCTTATAAAAGTCAATCTAAAAATATATTTACTATATTCTTTTTTATTTTTTTACAAATTTTCGACAAAAGAAGCTTGTTTTTTTAGTTTTTTATATTCACTTTTTGGGCATATTGACCATTTTTTTGAAAAAGTATTGACAAAAAATAAAAGTTATAGTATATTTATTTAGTATGGTGAACACCAAAAAACAAACAAGGAGGTTTATTATGTTTGAGACCTTAAAGGAATATCTCGTCAAAGAGCTTCGAGTAAACGCTGATGACGTAACTATGGAAGCTGAGCTTGTCGGCGACCTTGGCATCAATTCCCTTGAACTTGCAGATCTTGTCCTTCTGTGCGAAGACAAGTTTAATGTCGTAATCGATGATGAAGAGCTTCAGAATTTCATCACAGTAGGCGATGTTATTCGTTATTTGGAAGCAGAAAAAAATAATTAATATACAGAGGGTGTCTCAAACAGACACCCTCTTAAAATATAATTCATAGCTTTATGATAAGTATGAAGCTTCTATCGGATAAGAATTCTGTAATGTCGGGAAACTTGTTGATAAGGTAACTTGCTTTTTCGCTGCCCTTTTCAAAATCCTCTGCGGTTGCGAAAAAATCAATCTTTCCTTCCTTTTTAATCATACGCAGATTCTTTAGCACGGTTGCGATTTGCTTTACGTCTAATTCCGTTTTTTTTGAATTAATACATAAAAGCTCGTAACCGCCTGCTCTGGCACTGGCAATATCAAATCTTATTTCAGTAGAAATCAGCTCTTTTGCAGTATTCTCTAACGTATACGTACAAACTTTCATAATCACTCCATTTTCGTTTGTTTAACGAGGTAATAATAATGTCAAACAATAAATCTATACTAACGGGAGACGTTCGTCAAAAATACGGAACGGTTTCTGCTATTATAGGCATCTCTACGAATATTTTACTCTCTGTAATGAAGCTTATAATAGGAGTTTTGACAGGCTCCGTTGCTATTATGGCAGATGCTCTCAACAATTTATCCGATGCAGGCTCCGCTATAGTGTCGCTTGTTAGCTTTAAGCTATCCGCAAAGCCGGCAGACAGAAACCACCCATTCGGCCACGCAAGAATAGAATATATAGCTTCAATGATAGTATCGTTTTTGATACTTCTCGTAGGCTTTGAAATGCTCACCGACTCAATCGGCATAATATTTGGACTGTCCGAGTCACAAACGCCTACTTTTTCGTTGCTATCATTAATTATACTTGGCGTATCGGTGTTTGTCAAGCTGGCGCTTTCGGTATTTTACAGAAAAATCGGCAAGAAAATTTCCTCGTCAGTAATCCTGGCTTCCTCTACCGACTCTTTCTTTGACTGTATATCAACCCTTGCGGTTTTAATTTCGTCTATAGTAATCAAATATACGGATTACGCTATGATAGACGCAGCTGTCGGACTCCTCGTTTCGCTTTTAATACTGTACGCCGGCATAAGAACTCTTAACGAAACGAAAAATTCCCTGCTTGGCGAAGCGCCCGTAAAGGAAACCGTAGATTCAATAACGAAAATAGTAAGCGAATATCCGGAAATAATAGGCATTCACGACCTCATAGTGCACAATTACGGACCCGAGCATTATATTGCTTCCTTTCACGCAGAGGTCAACGGAAAGGAAGATATATACGCATTACACGACGTAATAGACAACGTTGAAAAAAGAATAGGTAAGGATTTGAACATCCTTTGTACCATTCACCTTGACCCGATAAGCACGGACGATGAAGCTATAAACGTCTTGAAAAGCGAAATAACCGCTATAGTTAAATTTATAGACGAAAAAATCGGTATCCACGATTTCAGAGTGGTGATAGGAAAAACTCACACGAATCTTATTTTCGACCTTGAGGTTCCATTTGAAATAACCACGCCGGCAGATAAGCTTACCGAACAAATAGAACGGCAAATGCAAGAAAAGCGCCCGGATTGCTTCTGCGTGATAACCGTTGACCGTTGCTAATCTATTATTTTGTATCTTTTTTCTTTGAAGGAGCTGTATAGATTCCCAAGTCGGTATCTAATACTGCTCCTTTTATTATTGCTTCTTCACCATATTTCTGCCTTATTTTATCGACAGTTTTTTCACTGTTTCTTATTTTTGAGCGTTTAAAATTATCGACATCTGCAAATAGTGAAATCTGTTCTGTACAATCGCTTTCCTTCAAAAGATTTGAAGCCGAAACCGTCAGCATTCTGACCGGTTTTCCAAGCTTCCATTCCGACTTTAAGATTTCAAACGCCGTTATTGCTATTTCGCTTCCTATGTCGGTCGGCGGAATCTGTGGTTTTTGACGCTGAATAGTTCTTAAATATTCGTCCTTTACGGTTAATTGAACCGTAGAGCATTTGAGTTTTTTTGCCCTCAGCTTCGTGCCGATTTCTTCGGCAAGATACTCAATTCCGACTCTGTATTCTTCGACTTTCGTAAGATTATGCCGAAACGTTATACCGTTGCTTATACTTTTAACGTCTTCTCTGGAATCCGGAGATACGGGCGAATCGTCCTCTCCGAGCGCATATTTATGAAGCGCCTCACCGTTTTTTCCAAGCCTCGACACAAGCATATCTCTATTGCTGAGCGCAAGCTCCCCGATGGTTCTTATACCCATTTTCATAAGAGCCTGCTCGGTTTTTCTTCCGACAAACAGCAAAGAAGATACCGGCAAAGAATAAATCATATCTTTAAAGTTTTCTTTCGATATAACCGTAATTGCGTCCGGCTTCTTATAATCGCTTCCGAGCTTCGCAAAAACCTTATTAAAGGATACGCCTATCGACACAGTGATTCCTATTTCTTTTTTTACGTCAGCCGATATTTTTTTTGCAATTTCAAGACCGCTTCCAAAAAGCTTACGGCTGCTCGTAACGTCCAGCCAGCTTTCGTCTATTCCAAACGGCTCAATTATATCGGTGTATCTCTTATAAATATCGTTCACCCGCTCGGAAAAGGCGGCGTACTCATTAAAGTGAGGCTGAACTATCAAGAGCCCGGGGCACTTTTTCTTGGCCGAAAACACCGTTTCAGCCGTTTGAATATTATATTTTTTGGCAAGTTCGTTTTTTGCGAGAACTATGCCTCTCCTATCCTCTACGCTTCCGCAAACCGCCATAGGAACGCCCTTATATTCAGGGTGAAGCGCAGTTTCTACGGAAGCAAAAAAGCTATTGCAATCACAATGAAGAATAACTCTTTCCATAAAAAGAATCACCCCTTTTGATTTTTTGCCTTTTTCAAAGTAAATATAAACTTACAGCTTTGATTTTCAACAGATTCAACCGATATCTTCTCCTCGTGGGCATCAATAATCGTTTTGCATATATAAAGCCCCAAGCCAACTCCGCTCTTGTCGAGTCCTCGGCTCTGGTCCGTTTTGTAAAATCTCTCGAATATATGCTGACTCTCCTCACCGGATATACTCTGCCCTTCATCGTAAACCGAAATTTCAAGCGTTTTTGAGTCGTGATTCGATATTTTAATTTCAAGCTTTCCGCCTTCACGGGAGAATTTTATAGCGTTGTGACACAAATTATACAAAACTTGGTGTATTGCGTCCTTATCCGCATAAACTGCCATTCCGTCCTCGTCATCAGCTACGAAGCTTACGTCCAGTTTTTTATCCTCAATCTTTTGCTCAAATGAAATAAGAACGATTCTGGCAACCTCAACCACGTCAAAATTCGTGAAATTCATCTTTCTGTCGCCAGATTCAAGACGTGAAATATCAAGAAGCTGAGAAACGAGGCGGGAGAGGCGGTGAACCTCCGAGGAAATAATTTGCAGATAATATTCCTGCTTATCCTGAGGTATCGCTCCGGACATAATTCCGTCAATAAATCCGGATATCGTGGTCATAGGAGTACGCAAATCGTGCGAAACGCTTGCCAAAAACGAGCTTCTCATTTTCTCAAGATTTTCAAGAGAATCCGCCATATTATTAAATGCTTTTCCGAGAGCTGCAACCTCATCGTTTCCGTAAACCGCAACTCTTGTTGAGAAATCGCCTTTTCCGAAACGCTTTGCCGCATCCTTCATATTTTTCAGGGGACGTATTATTCTCTCGGTTATAAAGTAAATCGCTATAACGGCGGCAAGCATAACCCACGCCGAGCTATTAATAACCGTTCTTCTGGTTATTCCTATTAAATCGTCCTCTTTCGCCGTGGAATACAAGGTTACTACGTATCCCCGTACCTCAGAGTTGGTGAAAACCTCCTTTGCGCACACTATAGACGCTTCGGAAAGCAGGCCGTTCAACGTGCCTCTGTGCATCATAAACTCCTCGCCCGAATCAGTTTCGGTGCGCAAAAACAAATCAAGACTGATTTTTCCGAGATTATCTCCCGTAACGGGCCGTCTTATATCGTTGACATCACCTACAGGCGCACCGATTGTAGAAAGCAAAATAACTCCGTTATTATCTATTATCAAAATGTTAAGCTCCTCGTCTCTGTTTATAAGAGGAGTTATAACGTAGGATGGAAGATTGGTGTCAATATATACGCTGAGCTGCTCAATTTGTTTTTCTTCAAGATGAGCCACTATCGACTTTGTGGTTTTGGTAAGTTGATTTTCCTTTTCCTCGGTGGCGTACGAGCGTATCATAGAGGTGATTATTCCCGAAAGCATAAGAAAGCTTATAATTATTATCGCTATGAACGCAACGAGATATTTTGAAAAAGTGCTTTTAAACATATTAACCCCCTCCTTTCGCCCGAACCGAAATATTTAAGTATATTATACATTATGATAACACAATCTGTCAAACATTTTTTCACAATAAGATTGACTATTTTTAAATTTTATGTTAAAATACTACAGTAAAATAAAACTAAAATTGACGAGGACTGAAAAATGACGGTAACACGCTTTGCTCCAAGCCCCACGGGCTATATGCATATAGGCAATTTAAGGACTGCTTTGTACTCCTATTTAATTTCAAAGCACGATAACGGCAAGTTTATTTTAAGAATTGAGGATACTGACAGAGAAAGACTCGTAGAGGGCGCAACCGATATAATTAAGTCTACTCTGAAAATTACAGGTCTCAATTACGATGAAGGCCCTGACGTAGGCGGTGAGCACGGTCCTTACGTTCAAAGTGAAAGAAAAGAAATATATATGGAATACGCAAAAAAGCTTGTAGAAATGGGGGCTGCGTATTACTGCTTCTGTACCAAAGAAAGACTTGAAAAATTGCACGAAGAGGACTCTACAGGAGGATACGACAGACATTGCCGTAATCTTACGGCAGAGGAGGTAGAGGAAAAGCTGAAAAGCGGTGCCTCCTTCGTAATCAGGCAAAAAATGCCCCTTGAAGGCACAACCTCATATACCGATTCTGTTTTCGGAGAAATCACAATGAATAACTCCGAGCTTCAAGACCAGATACTCATTAAGGCAGACGGATACCCAACCTATAATTTCTGCCACGTGGTAGACGATTATCTTATGGGCGTAACCCACGTTGTAAGAGGCTCGGAATATTTAACCTCGACTCCGAAATACGTCCTTTTGTACGATTCTTTCGGTTGGGAAAGACCGATTTACGTTCATCTTCCCTTGCTTATGGGTAAGAATGAAGACGGAAGCGTTTCTAAGCTTTCGAAACGTCACGGCGCCGTTTCTTTCCAAGACCTTTTAGATGACGGATATCTGCCCGAAGCGATTACTAACTATATTGCTTTGCTCGGCTGGTGCCCGAAGAACAGTGAAACTGAGTTTTTTACGCTTGAGGAGCTGAAATCTGCGTTTACGATTGACGGCGTTTCAAAATCCCCTGCAGTTTTTGATTTTGAAAAGCTTCTTTGGTTCAACGGAGAATATATCCATAAGCTCACTGATGAAAAATTTACCGAGCTGGTCACCCCCTTTATCAAGAGCGATATCAAGGAAAGCATTAATAAGGAAAAAATGCTTTCGCTTCTCAAGACGAGAATTTCAAAGCTATCCGATATTGATGGAAAAATGGCGTTTTTCCTTTCCTTGCCCGAATATGATAAGGAAATGTTCTTAAATAAGAAAAACAAAATTTCAGATTATTCGGAGGTTGCTCCCATCCTCTCTCTCTCCTTGGATATTCTAAAGGACCTCACCTCATTTGATAACGACACGCTCTTTGCAGCACTTTCTCCTATCGCTGAAAAGCTTTCCGTGAAAACCGGCGCTGTTATGTGGTGCATAAGAATAGCCGTTTCCGGAATGAGTGCAACGCCCGGCGGCGCAACCGAAATTATGGAGGTTATAGGAAAAGAAGAAAGCTTGGCAAGAATAAAATTTGCTATTAACAAGCTCGGATTATAACTTGCAAAGCCACTCCGGCGCATTTATGCATAAACCAACAAAAACAGAGGTATCGTGTAGAAAAAATACGGTACCTCTCTATAAGCAACCGTAAAAACACTTGCATTTAGCAAAACAAGGTTAAAACGGCCGCATAGTGATAAAAAACGCAATATAATCTATACGTTTCGATTACTGCGCATAATTCTTACGAGGTTAAAAAATATGACCACTGATATTATTGCAAGAATAAGGAAAGAATACGGTTCTTTTTCAAAAAGCCACCGTAAGCTTGCGAATGCCGTTATCAACAATTACGAAAAGGTAGCTGATATGACAGCGGCAAGGCTTGGCAGATTTGCCGGTGTTTCCGAATCAACCGTCGTTCGTTTTGCCGGAGCGCTGGGGTTTGACGGATATGCGCATTTTCAAAGAGCTGTATGCGAATTCGTAAAAACTCAGCTTACGCCTAATCAAAGAATTGACGCAACGAAACGCAGATTTGATAAAAAGGATATAATAGAAAACGTTATGGAATCCGATATTAATAAAATTCGGATTACTATGGAGAATATCGACAAGTCAGCCTTTTCAAATGCGGTACAAGCCATTATAAACGCAAAAACGATATACGTTATGGGTGCCAGAGGCTCAGAGCCGTTAGCGGCTATGCTGCAATATAACCTGGCTATGATTTTTGATAACGTAAAATTTATAAAACCCACCTCTTCAGCCGAGGTGCTTGAGCAAATGTATTCTATAGGACACGGTGACGTACTTATCGCTTTTTCGTTTTCCAGGCATTCCCTAAAAAGCATAACCGCCGCAAAATTTGCTATTGAAAGCGGTGCAGAGGTTATTTCGCTAACCGACTCAGAGGCCGCTCCTATTGCGGCTCACTCATCTTTGCTTTTAGTAGCGCAAGCTGATATGGCGTCCTTTATGGATTCTCTCGTTGCTCCTCTTAGCATAATAAACTCTATGATAATTGAAATAACGAACAGATGCGAGAAGGAAATACGCAAAAGATTTGACAGACTTGAACGTGTCTGGGACGAATACGAGGTATGTAAAAAATTTTGAAAGACACAGAAAATAAAAAGATTTGCGTTGTCGGCGGCGGCCCTGCCGGTATGATGGCGGCGGGAACAGCTATACTTTACGGCGCTGATGTTACCTTGTTTGAAGGAACTGACAGGCTTGGCAAAAAGCTTGCGATTACGGGCAAAGGAAGATGCAACGTAACAAACAGAACGACCTCGGAAAAGTTTTTAGAAAACGTAATTAATAACCCCAGATTTTTATATGCCGCACTCTCCGAATTTGATACCGAAGACACGGTCGCCTTTTTCGAATCCCTTGACGTGCCTTTAAAAACCGAGCGAGGAAACAGAGTTTTTCCAACCTCCGACAAAGCAAAGGATATCGTTGACGCAATGAGAAAATATTCTCAGTCAGCAAAAGTAATATTCAAAAAGGTAACGAAAATCTCCGCACTCGATAATTATAAATTCGCAGTAACGGCAGGCGGTGCTACCGATATCTTTGATTCGGTTATCATTGCTACCGGCGGAAAATCCTATCCCCTTACCGGCTCTGACGGCTCGGGATACCGCCTTGCAAAAAGTCTTGGGCATTCCGTTACGAAGCTATCCCCTTCACTCGTTCCCATAGAATCGCCCGCAGACGTATGCAAAAGGATGCAGGGACTATCTTTAAAAAACGTTTCAATAACCGTAAAGGACGGGACGGGCGCAAAAATATACGCTGATTTCGGAGAAATGATGTTCACTCATTTCGGCGTTACCGGCCCGATGATTTTGTCGGCTTCCTCGCATTTAAGAGGATATGATATATCAAAATTGACCTTATCAATCGATTTAAAGCCGGCGCTTGACGAAAAAACTCTCGACAACCGTTTGCTTTCAGATTTCAAAGCAAAAAGCAACAAGGATTTCATAAACGCCTTGGGCGACCTTCTCCCTTCAAAAATGATTGAGCCGTTTATCTCCGTTACCGGTATCGATTCAAAGAAAAAGGTTAACGTGATAACGAAGGAAGAACGCAGGATTATTCTTGATTGCCTTAAAAATTTCGAAATTCCTCTATCACGTTTCAGACCGATAGAGGAAGCCATTATTACCTCAGGCGGAATAAACGTTAAGGAAATAAAGCCGAGCACTATGGAGTCCAAATTACACCCGGGGCTGTTTTTTGCCGGTGAGATTTTGGACGTAGATGCTTATACCGGCGGATTTAATCTGCAAATAGCTTTTTCAACCGGATATCTGGCTGGAAAATCTTCTGCGTTAACAGAGCTTTGATTATATAGAGAACCGCAAAATTTTAACTTAAAATTCAAAGAGTCGCCCCCTGCGACAGAAATGGAGAATATTTATGATAAGAATTGCAATTGACGGCCCAGGCGGCGCCGGAAAATCCAGCCTTGCAAAAGCGGTTGCCGCTAAGCTTGGAATTATATATGTGGATACGGGAGCGCTCTATCGTACCATCGGTCTTTATATGCTTAAAAACGGAATAAATACAAAAGCTTGTGACGAGGTAACCAATGCCCTGCCGAAATTCAGCCTTGAGCTTAAATTTATAGAAGGAAAGCAAACTATTTTGCTTAACGGTGAGGACGTTGGCGATTCTATCAGAACACCCGAGGTTTCTATGGCAGCCTCTGCCGTAAGCGCTATCGGCGCCGTAAGAGAATACCTTTTAAATACTCAGCGTGACATTGCCAGAAAAAACAGCGTAATTATGGACGGCCGAGATATCGGAACCGTCATTCTTCCCAATGCTGAAATCAAGATTTTCTTAACCGCATCGCCCGAGGCGAGAGCAAAAAGGCGGTATGACGAGCTTATAGCAAAGGGGCAAACGGTCACTTACGAGCAGGTTTATGCCGAAATGGTTGAACGTGACAAAAACGATTCCACAAGAAAGCTTGCGCCCTGCGTTCCCGCTGATGACGCTATTTTGCTCGACAACTCAACGCTGACCTTTGAAGGAACGGTCGATGCCGTTTTGAAAATTATAAAAAAAAACAAACCTAGAAAAACCTTCTATATGAAGGCTCACAAGCCTATAGCCCCTATGATTAGATTTTTCTTCAGAATCAAAGCTATCGGCATAGAAAACATCCCAAAAGAAGGCCCTATCCTTTTTTGCGCAAACCACATTTCTGCCCGTGACCCGATTATGATTGCCGCAGCTTGTCCCAGGCAAATCACCTTCCTTGCAAAAAAAGAATTATTCTCGGTTCCGATACTCAGCTGGATAATCAAAAAACTCGGAGCCGTAAGATTAGACAGAAGCGGTTCAGACCTCACCGCTATAAAAACCTCCGTAAAAATTTTAAACGAAGGTAATGCACTTGCAATTTTTCCGCAAGGTCACCGTTATCCCCGTGTAAATCCAAAAACTACACCCACAAAGGACGGAGCTGCGCTTTTAGCCTACCGTTCCGGTGCTGATATAGTTCCGGTTTGCATAAAATTAAAGAACTTTAAGTACGGGCTTTTCAAAAAAATAGTTATTATTTTCGGAGAGCCGATAAAAAATGAAGCGCTCTCCTTCCGTGACGGCGGTCGAGAGGAATATAAAAATGCTACCTCTTTGATTTTCGAACGCATACTTGAGCTTGGGGGATATAATTTGGGTGACGGTGCACCTCTCTTGGAGGACGATAAAAATTGAAAATATTATTATCTAAAAACGCAGGCTTTTGCCCCGGAGTAAAAAAAGCTCACGCTTCTTTAGAGAAATTAATTAGAGATAAGTCTTATGAAAAAATCTATACCATTGGGCAGATTATTCACAATAAAGGTTATACAGACAACCTTAAAAGTAACGGCGTAGATACTATTTGCTTTGACGACTTGAAGAAAATTTCAAAAACGCAAATAAAAACCGCCGTTATTATCAGAACTCACGGAATAACCAAAAATGAGTATGAGTTTCTCATAAACCTACAAGAACAAAACGAAAACTTAACGATTTTTGACCTAACCTGCCCTCACGTCAGACGGGTACAAAAAATTGCCGAGGAAAACACCTCGGAAAAAACGTTGTTTCTTCTATACTCCGACCCTAATCACCCCGAAGCTATAGGAACGATTAGCTATGCGAACGGAGAAAAGTATGCTTTTTCTTCACTTGATGAGCTTTCAAAAATAAATATCGGTGACAAAATCCCGATTTTATGCGCTCAAACAACGCAAAATTCGGAAGAATATAAAAAAATTAAAAATTTTTTGAAAAACCTATGTACAAATGCGATTTTTTTTGATACAATATGTAATGTTACGGAAATACGCCAAAAAGAAGCTATCAGCTTATCACAGAGCTGTGATGCTATGATAGTCGTGGGCGGATTTGATAGCGCAAATACGCATAAGCTATACGATTTATGCAAAATCAGATGCGCAAATACATTATGGATTGAATCTGCCGAAGGCTTGAATCAAGGCTTTCCGAACAACGCTAAATGCGTAGGAATAACCGCAGGCGCTTCCACACCTGACGGTACAATTTTGGAGGTACATAAAAAAATGGAAAAAGAAAATGACTTTAAGTCAATGCTAGAAGACTCACTTAAAACTTTACATACAGGAGAAACAGTTAACGGCACAGTCGTTACAATCGGCAAAAACGAGATTAAATTAGATCTCGGAACAAAGTTTACCGGCGTTCTTGAAAAAGAACAGATAACAGATGACCCAAACGCAAATCTTTCCGAAATGTTCAAAGTTGGTGACAAAATGGAAGTCTTCGTAATTAGAGTAGAAGACGGAAAAGGTATTGCTACCGTTTCGAAAAAGAGAGTTGACGCAGACAATAGCTGGGTAGTTCTCAAGGATGCTTACGATAACGGAACCGTTCTCGAAGGCAAGGTTGTATCCGTTGTTAAGGGTGGAGTTTTGTTCGTTGCCGGGGCAAACACCGTATTCATTCCCGCTTCTCAGACCGGTATATCCAAGGGCGGCGACCTTAGCGTTCTCGTTGGAACAGCCCAAAAGATAAAGCTTCTTGAATTTGACGTTCATAAGAAAAAGGCTCTCGGTTCTATCAAGGTTATCATCAACGAGGAAAAGAAGGCTGCTGAGGAAGCAATCTGGGCAACTCTTGAGGTTGGAAAGCATTATAACGGTGTGGTTAAAAACCTCGCATCGTACGGCGCATTCGTTGATATCGGTGGCGTTGACGGTATGATTCACAACACTGAGCTTTCTTGGAAGAGAATAAAGCACCCCTCTCAAATAGTTTCCGTAGGTCAGGAAATTGACGTATTCATCAAAGAGCTTGACGTTGAAAAGAAGAGAATTTCTCTTGGTTATAAGACTCAGGAAAACGATACCTGGTTCCAGTTTACTCAGAAATATAACGTTGGCGATATCGTATCCGCAAAAATTGTTTCCATTATGCCCTTCGGCGCATTTGCAGAGGTTTATGAGGACGTTGACGGTCTTATTCACATTTCGAGAATTTCTACTGAAAGAATCAATTCTCCCGCTGACGTGCTCAAAGTAGGTGACGTTGTCGATGTTAAGATTACCGAAATCGATGACGAAAACAGAAAACTTGCTCTTTCTATCAGAGCAATCAAGGAAGCGGAAGAAAAGGCCGCTGCTGCTGCCGCAGCCGCTGCTGAAAAGGCTGCCGCTGAAGCCGCTGCCGCTGAGGAAGCAAAGAGACTCGAAGAAGAAAGAGCTGATATGGCTCCTTATATAGTAGGTTCTATTTAATTTTACAAACAAATGGGTTGTCGCATTTAGGCATAACAGAATAAAAAACAGGGGTATTGTAAAAACACAATACCCCTGCATAAAAAGAGCATTTTTGAGGGAAACGAGGTTGAAAACCTGCGGTTTTCCTCAATTTTATTGTTTTTTGTTCTATTTTCGTTTCCTCGCTCGGTGCACCCTTGTACACCTCTCGCTCGTCAGATAAAAATTTCTGCTCTAAATTTCCTCGCCCGGTTCTGTTCTCATTAAGAATTCGCCTAAAACACAAATCTCTCCGTATTTTTCTCTCTTTACATTAATTTTCCTGAATTCTTAATGAGACA
>JAZSBB010000015.1:0-11631 GCA_045602185.1 Eubacteriales bacterium | reverse complement strand
CGGTTTCAGGATAAAAAAACACGCTATCCTCTTGTAAACCAAACTTTACAATTGTCTCTTTTTTGTCAAAGAAGCAACGCATATTTTCTCCCTTTCTGCAAATCTCATAACATTTTATCACAAAAATGCGTGATTGTCAATTACGTTATTTATAAATATATAAACATATTTACAGATATATGAAAGCTTTATGCGTACCGCAGGAGTGATTACTTGCCACAGCGAAAATGCGTCTTCTCCCAAAATTTTGAATATTTTTCCTCAAAACAATCCAAAATATAAAAAATCTCAAAATAAAAGCTTCGGCAGAATTCTAAAGAAGAGTCCTCGGTTTTTGGGGGCTTGAATTTTTGCCGGAAAGGAAAAAAGGATTTCTTGAGGGGGGTAATAAATGCAGCTTTCTAAGGATTATAAATGGAACGTTGCGCACGTTTCAAAGAGACTCAGAGCAGAAGAAAGCTTCGACATAATTGAAAGACATCTTGATACCGCAGGGGGAGAGCTTACCCTGTTTTACATTGACGGCTTTGTTAAGGACGGGGAAATGCAAAGGGTTATGCAGTATCTTCTCACCTCGAAAAGTATAAACGGAGCCGGGGAAATGGTGCGCAGACTTCCTTATATGGAGGTCGAGCTTGCGTCAGACGTTGAACAAATGATATGCGCCGTCCTGTCGGGGCAGTCGCTTATGCTGAGCGAGAGCTTTGCAGACGAGGCGGTGCTTATAGATATGCGAACCTATCCCGCAAGAACAACGGCAGAGCCGGACAGCGATAGGGTTATGCAGGGTTCTCACGATGGATTTGTCGAAACGCTGGTTATGAACACGGCGCTCATACGCCGAAGAATCCGTGACGAGCGCTTGACTATGGAGCATATAAATCTCGGTGGCAGCTCCAAGACCGATATAGTTATATGCTATATGAAGGGGCTGGCAGACGAAAAAGAGGTTATGCGGGTTAGGGAAAAAATAAAAGAAGCAAAGCCACAATCCCTGACTCTCGGCTTTCAGGCGCTTGCGGAATCGCTTATACGAAAGGGGTGGCTTAATCCGTTTCCGAAAATAAGAACGACCGAGCGCCCGGATACCGCAGCGGCGCAGGTTTTGGAGGGGAGTGTACTTGTAATTTGTGACACGTCCCCCCAGGTAATGATATTGCCGACCTCTATTTTCGACTATCTTCAGCAAACGGACGATTATTATTTCCCACCTCTTACCGGAACTTATATGAGAATCGTGCGAACCGCTATACTGCTGCTCTCGGTGATAGCGACACCTCTTTGGTATATGTGTATATACTACGCCGATATTTTGCCGCCGGCACTGGAATTTCTTCTGCCAGACGAGCCGGGCGCATTACCGATACTTTTGCAGCTTATACTTGTTGAGATAGCCATAGACGGACTGAAAATTGCGTCAATGAACACGCCGGATATGCTTTCAAATTCGCTTTCGGTTGTCGGAGCGCTTATCCTCGGAGATTTTGCGATAGAGGTGGGGTGGCTTTGCGCTGACGTTATTTTTTATATGGCGTTCGTTGCCATAGCGAACTTTGCTCAGCAAAATCACGAGCTGGGATACGCCTTCAAGTATATAAGAATTATAACCCTTCTTCTTACCGCCGTCTTGGGCGTTTACGGTTTTATTTTGGGTATAATACTGCTCATAGCTTCAATATCCCTTAACAAGAGCATCACCGGCAGGGGATATCTTTATCCCTTGATTCCCTTTGACAAAAGGGCGCTGACAAGACTGCTTTTCAGGGTGAAAAAGAACGATTTTATGAACGAATAGGAGCTGAAGGCCGAAAGCCGCCTCATTTTAGGCCGTTTCCTTTTTCAAAACGGGGAATATATGTTAAAATCTTAAAAATCTTTTAATTTTGAAAATTTCTATTGCAAAAACAATAAAAATAGTGTAAAATAGAAAAGGCATAGGTTATAAATATGTTATCAAACTTTTTCAGAAAGGCGGTGTCCTCCGTGGGCAGAAGAATAAACGAAACCTTCCTTACCACTTATATGGAGCTGGACAGGGATTGCTGTGAAAAATTCGGTGTCGCCACGGGCGGTGTTACCGAATATATAAACCGTCTTAATAACGCTCGCTTTGCCCCCGGCAGAGACGACGTGCTTCCAAGGCTTGTCAGATACAGAAATATAAGAAATAAATTCGCTCACGAGATTGCTGCGCTTCGCAGGGTTGACGAAATAACGAAGGTTGACGTTAACTGGCTTCGCTCCTTCAATAAGGACGTAATGAAAAAGAGAGACCCGATTTCTCTCTATCTCAGAAAGGCACGCAGATATGCGAGAAGGCGCAAGCTGCGCAGAATTTTCTATTTAACGCTTATCGTGATAATCGCCGTTCTTGCGGTGTTGTTGTATTTTGCACTTTCAAAATAAGAGGGACAGTATGTTAGCATCATATCATACTCACACGTATCGCTGCAGACACGCATTTGGCAGCGAGGAAAAATATATCAAAAAAGCTATAGCCGAGGATCTTGCGATTCTCGGCTTTGCCGATCACGCTCCTATGCCGTATAAGAACGGTCACGTTTCTACGTATAAAATGCTCCCCGCTCAGCTTGACGATTATTTTGACACGCTCCTCGGACTCAGAGAAAAATACAAAAACGAAATCGATATAAAAATAGGTCTTGAGGCTGAGTATTATCCGTCAATTTGGGAGGACTCTCTCGCCCTGTGGTCAAAATATCCCTTGGATTATCTTATTCTCGGTCAGCATTTCGTCCCTGAGGAGAGTCCGGACCCTTTCTTGTACACTGCCTCTCCCACAACTGACGATAGCAGGCTTTCTCTTTACACGGATACCATCATAACCGCAATCGAAACGGGAAAGTTTTCCTACGTTGCGCACCCCGACATCCTTAATTACAGAGGGGATACGGAGTTTTATATTTCCGAGGCGCAAAGGCTGATACGGGCGGCGATAGAGCATAAAATGCCGCTTGAATTTAATCTTCTCGGTATGCGGGAGCAGAGAAATTACCCCAACTCGCTTTTCTGGAATGAGGTCGCAAGGCTTGGCGCCGAGGCGGTTTTGGGCTGCGATTCTCACTCTCCCCAGCGTGTTTGCGATTCGGGCGAGGTCAAGATGGCAGAGAGGTATCTTTCGGACAAAAGCATAAAGGTTCGTGATAGGATAGAGCTCGTAAATCCTTTTAACTAGCCCCGGCTTTCGTATTTTGGCATAACCGAAAAAGCAGGGGTATTGTAAAAACACAATACCTCTGCATAAAAAGTTGATTTTTGAGGAAAACGAGGTTGAAGCCCTGCGGTTTTCCTCAATTTTTATTGTTTTTTATTCTATATTAGTTTCCTCGCTCGGTGTACCCTTGCACACATCTCGCTCGTCAGCCAAAAATTTCCGCTCTAAATCCGTTCGCCCGTGGCTTTCCTTTTTTGAAGCCTTCGGTTATTTTTTCTGAGAAAGATATATCAAAAGCACGTTGATATCGGCGGGGTTTACGCCGCTTATACGGGAGGCTGCGCCTATATTTAACGGCTTGATTTTTGAAAGCTTCTCTGCTGCTTCAAGTCTTAACCCGGGGATTTTTGAATAGTCTATATCGCTTGGCAAAAGCTTTCCTTCAAGCTTTTTCTTCCTCTCGACCTCGGCAAGCTCACGCTTTATATATCCCTCGTACTTTATAAGAATTTCGGCGGTAACCCTTACGCTTTTTGGAAGGTCGGGGCGCCCCGTGTCAATTTTTTTCAGCGCTTCGTAGCTTATTTCGGGGCGGCGGAGCAGCTCCGCAAGCTTTATTCCGGTGGTCAGCGGAGCGGAGGAAAGCTCTGTAAGAATGCCGTTTACCTCCGGCGAGGGAGCAACGGTGGTTTTTTCGATTCTCTTGACCTCGGCGTCAATCATTTCCTTTCGGGAAAGGAATGCCTCGTATTGTTCCTCCGAAACAAGTCCGACTCTTTTTCCGATTTCGGTGAGTCTTAGGTCGGCGTTGTCCTGCCTTAACAGAAGGCGGTATTCCGAGCGAGAGGTCATAATTCTGTAAGGCTCTCTAGTGCCTTTGGTTACAAGGTCGTCTATAAGCGTTCCGATATACGAGCTGTCTCTGGTGAGAATCATAGGCGGCTCGTTTTTTATTGCAAGCGCAGCGTTAACACCGGCTACAAGTCCCTGAGCCGCCGCCTCCTCGTATCCTGAGGTGCCGTTGAACTGCCCTGCGCCGTAAAGTCCGTTTACCGCCTTGAATTCGAGAGTCGGAAGCATTTGCGTAGGCTCTGCGCAGTCGTATTCTATGGCGTAGGCGTATCTCATAATCTCGGCGTTTTCAAAGCCGGGAAGGGTGCGGAGCATATCGTGCTGAACGTCCGTTGGCATAGAGGTAGAAAAGCCCTGTATATACATTTCGTCAGTAGTAAGACCGCAAGGCTCAAGGAAAAGCTGATGTCTTTCCTTATCCGCAAATCTGACTAGCTTCGTTTCTATAGAGGGGCAATATCTCGGGCCCTCGCCGACAATATTTCCCGAATACATAGCGCTTCTTTTAAGATTGTCGAGTATTTTTTTGTGAGTTAGCTCGTTTGAATATACGATATGGCAGGAAACGAGGTTTATATCCCTCTGATATTCTTCTCCCGTTCTTTTTGAATAGGGCGTTGGGCTATCCTCGCCCTTCTGCTCCTCAAGCCTTGAAAAATCAACGCTTCGGCGGTTTATTCTTGCGGGAGTTCCGGTCTTGAAGCGCATAAGCTCGATTCCGAGACTGCGAAGCGATGCCGAAAGCCCCGAAGCCGCAAGCATTCCGTCAGGCCCTGCGGAGAACACCTTGTCGCCAACGAAAATGCTGCTCTCAAGGAAGGTTCCTGTTGCGATAATTACCTTTTCGGTCTTCCATTCTTCGCCGAGGGCGGTAACGACTGCGCTGACCTTTTTGTTCTCTGCCTTTATTTCTACTATTTCGGCTTGAACAAGACGGAGCTTTTCCTGCTTTTCAAGAGTTGTCTTCATAACGCTTTTGTATAGCGCTCTGTCTGCCTGAACCCTTTTTGAATGCACTGCGGCGCCCTTGCCGAGATTCAGCGTTCTCGACTGTATGGTGGCGATATCCGCCGCCCTTCCCATTTCACCGCCAAGCGCATCTATTTCAAAGACTAAGTGGCCCTTTGCGCTTCCGCCGATTGAAGGATTGCAGGGCAGATTTGCCACGGCGTCAAGGTTCATAGTGAAAAGAACGGTGTCTATTCCGAGTCTTGCCGAAGCTAATGCGGCTTCGATTCCTGCGTGACCTGCGCCGATAACCGCAACCTGCGTTTTCAAATAATCATTTTTATCCATATTAATTAAAAATCAAATCTTTCTGCCTTTATTGTTTTTCCGCTTTTTTCGTCAACCGTGAAAAGCGCAGCGTTTGCAATCGGCTCACCCTCTGCCGGTTTGAATTTTGACGGGAGCCTCGTCCTCATTTTTTCGACAACCGAGGAGGGCAAAATTCCGAGGACGCCGCCGCTCTCGCCGCACATTCCAACGTCCGTTATAAAGCCGGTGCCGCCAGGAAGAATTCTTATATCAGCTGTGGGGACGTGCGTGTGAGTTCCGAAAATCACCGATATTTTTCCGTCATAGCTATAAGCCAAAGCGCCCTTTTCTCCGGTAGCCTCTGCGTGAAAATCAAGAACGGATACGTCATATTTTCCCGCCGCTTCGCTAAGCGCCTTATCAACGTACTGATAGGGGGAGTCGAGAGTCGGTTCTATATGAACGTTTCCCATAGCCGAGATTACCAAAACCCGATATCCGTTTTTGGCTTCGACAATGCACCAGCCTCTGCCCGCCGCTTCGGCAGGGAAATTTATCGGCCTCAGTATATTGGAGTTTTCTTCCATAAAGGAGTAGATAAGCTTGTTTTGCAGGGTGTGGTTTCCGCCCGTTATAACGTCAGCGCCGCAAAGGAAAAGCTCGGATGCGCTTTCGGGGGAGATTCCGCTGACAAATGAAGCGTTTTCACCGTTAACGATAACGAGGTCAACGGAAAGCTCCTCTCTTTTTTTCCACAGATTGTTTTTTAAATGCGCAAGCCCGCCGGGGCTTGTCAGGTCGCCTATAACCAGTATTTTCAAATCGTTTTCTCTTTTCTATCTCCGCTTGGGAGAGGTTTTCTATATTTTAGCATAAAAAAATGCGTTTTTCAAGTTTTCTACAATATTATTATATAAAACGCAAAAAAACAACCGAAGCTCCGTATATACACAGCCTCGGCAGTTTTTTTATTTTGTTGACGTAAAGACTGGCTTTACATCGTGGGAAAGACTTATTTTGCGTAGTCGACAGTTCTGCTTTCTCTAATTACGCTGACCTTTATCTGACCGGGGTAATCGAGCTCGCTTTCAATCTTCTTGGCGATATCTCTTGCGAGAAGCTTCATTTTATCGTCATTTATCATTTCGGGCTTAACCATTATGCGCACCTCTCGGCCTGCCTGGATAGCGAACGTCTTTTCAACGCCCTCGAAATCACCGGCAACCTCCTCGAGCTTTTGCAGTCTTTTAATGTAGTTTTCGATATCCTCTCTGCGAGCACCGGGTCTTGCTGCGCTGAGAGCGTCCGCCGCCTGAATAATGAAATCAAGAACCGTCTTAGGCTCTATGTCATTGTGGTGAGATTCTATAGCGTGGATAATATCCTTGTTTTCACGGTATTTCGTTGCTATTTCAACGCCGAGCTGAATATGAGAGCCCTCTGCCTCTGCCGTAACTGCCTTTCCGATATCGTGAAGCAGTCCTGCTCTGCGAGCCATAGTAACGTCTGCGCCCATTTCATCGGCAATAACGCCTGCGAGCATTGAAACCTCAATAGAATGGCGAAGCGCATTCTGACCGAACGAGGTACGGAATTTCATTCTTCCGAGAAGCTTTATAAGCTCGGGGTGCAATCCGTGAACGCCGGTTTCGAATATTGCCTTCTCGCCTGCCTGCTTGATTGCGTTATCAACGTCCTTTCTCGCCTTTTCCACCATTTCTTCGATTCTTGCGGGGTGGATTCTTCCGTCACTTACGAGCTTTTCAAGAGCTATTCTTGCGATTTCACGTCTGACCGGGTCAAATCCCGAAACGGTAATAACGTCAGGCGTGTCGTCTATTATAAGCTCAACTCCGGTGAGGTTTTCTATCGTTCTTATATTTCTGCCCTCTCGGCCGATAATTCTGCCCTTCATTTCGTCTGAGGGAATCTGAACCACCGAGATAGCGACCTCGCTTACGTGGTCTGCTGCGCAGCGCTGAATTGCAAGGGAAAGAATGTCCTTGGCCTTGGCGTCTGCCTCGTCCTTGAATTTCTCCTCGTATTCCGCAATTTTCATAGCGGTTTCGTGCTGCATTTCACTGTCAAGTCTCTTGACTATCTCAACCTTTGCTTCCTCTTTGGTGAGGCCTGCAAGCTTTTCGAGCATTCTCATTTGCTGGTCGAGAGATTCCTGAACCTTGGCTTGAAGGTTGTCCGCTGCCTGATGCTTTTCAAGAAGCAAAGCTTCCTTCTTTTCTATGCCCTCGAGCTTTGCGTCAAGGCTTTCTTCCTTTTGGGCAATTCTTCTTTCGAGCCTTGAAACCTCCTTGCGGCGTTCTTTTACGTCAAAATCCGCTTCCTTTTTCATTTGGAAGATTTCTTCCTTAGCGGAAATTATTGATTCCTTTTTTGAGCTTTCGGCGTTCTTGATAGCGTCTTCAAGAATACGGCGAGCCTGTTCCTCGGCGGAGCCGAGCTTTTTCTCAGCGGCAGCCTTTCTTACAAAAAAGCCGACCGCAATACCTACGGCTATTCCGGCCGCTGCGCCGATAGCAAGTCCTAAGTATAGCAAATTACACCTCCTTCTGATACATCTTACTTTTTGGTAACCTATATCGAGTAAAAAATAAATTTTATTAATATGTCTTCGATGCGTTAGCGATAAAACCCGACTCGCACGCACGCTTCTATATCCATACGGATATATTATATATTATTTTTTATTTAAAGTCAATAGGAAAGCGTGTAAATAATTATTTATACTTTCTGTCGAAAAGCGTTATGTTTGCTCAGATTTAGCACTTAATCTCTGCGTTGGCTAAATGTTAACAGAAAGTTCATAAATTTTTCGGCGTAAACTCTTGACACGGGGGTGAAAATAGATTATATTATAGGTGGTTCGGTTAGCACTCTATGCGTGAAAGTGCTAAAAAGACAAAAAAGAGGTGAAAAAGTTGGAAGATTCCCGTCTTACCCCGAGAAAAAGGCGGATACTTAAAGCGATAGTTGACGCTCATATCAATAACGGAGAGCCGGTGGGCTCGAAGCTTATAGCTCAGGATATGGAAATTACCTGCTCCTCCGCAACTATCAGAAACGAAATGGCGGAGCTTACGGAAATGGGATATCTCGACCAGCCCCATACCTCTGCGGGCAGAGTTCCGACTGAGCTTGGATATAGGTTCTACGTTGAGTCGCTCGTGCGCCAATACAGCGCAACGAAATCGGAGATAGACGAAATAAACGAAAGGCTCAAATATAAGCTCACCGAAATGGACGAGATTTTGGAGGCGGCTTCCCGTCTTGCAGCCTCGTTCACCGATTATACCGGCATAGCCTTTAAATCGGGCGCAGGGCAGGTGAGGGTTTCTAAGTTTGACAGCGTTTATCTTTCGCCAAAGGATTTCCTTATAGTAATGCTTTTTAAGGGCGATACGGTTAAGGCAAAGCCGATACATCTCTCCTTTTCAATAACCGAGGACGATTTAAGAAGGTTTACCGAGGCGCTTAACATTTATCTTGCGAACACCGCTGCTGACGGTATTACAATGCCTATAATAGTGAAGCTTGAGGGCGTTATGGGGGCGGCAGGAGCAATGGTGCATCCCACGATAAAGGTTATATACGAAACCATGAATGAGCTTGATACTGCCGACATAAAGCTTGACGGCGTGACGAAGCTTTTGCAGTATCCGGAGTATTCGGACGTAACCAAGTTCCGTGACCTTATGGGCGTTCTTGAGGAGAAGGATAAGCTGCTTGACGTTATATCCGCAAGAGACTCGGGTGGTGACGGAATAAACGTCTATATAGGCAAAGAGGACGGAACGGACGCTATGAGAGATACGACTCTCATATATAAGAACGTTAACGTTGGAGGAAAGCGGCTGTCTATAGGAGTTATCGGCCCAAAGAGAATGAATTATTCAAAGGTAATCGGAATGATAAATCAGCTTGCGCTTGCAATAGACAGCGCATTCGGAAGCGGAGAGCTTCTTTTACCCGGCGAGAACGAAAATTCAAAAGGAAAGTGACGAATGGAAGAGATAAACAAGGAAAATATTCCCGAAGCGGAAAATGCGGCTCAGCAGAAGGCTGACGCAAAGGAAAAGAAGATGTCAAAAAAGGAAAAGGAGCTTATCTCTAATATAGAGGAGCTGGAGCGTGCCGCAGCGGAAAAGGACGATAAGTTTTTAAGACTTGCGGCGGAATACGATAATTTCCGCAGACGTTCAAGAGAGGAAAAGGACGCAACGTACGAAAACGCAGTGTCGGATACACTGGCGCAGCTGCTTCCCATTATAGACAATCTTGAGAGGGCGGCGGCGTTTTCGGAGGATAGCAGCGTAAAGGACGGCCTCGTTATGATATTCAAGGCTTGTGAGGAGGTTTTCACAAAGCTCGGAGTCGAGGCGTACGGAAAGGTCGGAGATAAGTTCGACCCTAATCTTCACAACGCCGTAATGCACGAGGAAAATGCGGATTTCGGAGAGGGAGAAATATCTGACGTTTTCCAAAAGGGCTATAAAAAAGGAAACAAAATAATCCGTTTTGCTATGGTAAAAACGGCAAATTGAAATTATAAAAACTAAAAAAACAACGAACAATAACAACAAAAAAATAAATTAATATTCATAATATACGGAGGAAAATTATTATGGGAAAAATTATTGGTATTGACCTTGGTACGACCAACTCGTGCGTAGCAGTTTTTGAGGGCGGTGAGCCTATCGTTATAACCAACCCCGAAGGAGCGAGAACAACCCCCTCGGTAGTTGCGTTTACAAGAGACGGAGAAAGACTCGTAGGTCAGGTTGCAAAGCGCCAGGCGGTTACGAACCCCGACAAAACCGTAAGCTCAATCAAAAGAGATATGGGCCTTGACGTAAAGGTTGACATTGACGGAAAGAAATTCACCCCCCAGGAAATCTCGGCTATGATTCTTCAGAAGCTGAAGGCTGACGCCGAGGCGTATCTCGGAACTAAGGTTACTGATGCGGTAATCACCGTTCCCGCATATTTCACTGACGCTCAGCGTCAGGCAACCAAGGACGCAGGTAAAATTGCCGGCCTTGAGGTAAAGAGAATTATAAACGAGCCTACCGCAGCGGCTCTTGCGTACGGTATGGATAAGGAAGAGTCTCAGAAGATAATGGTATTCGACCTTGGCGGCGGAACCTTTGACGTTTCTTTGCTCGATATTTCGGACGGAGTGTTCGAGGTTCTTGCAACCGCAGGAAACAACCGTCTCGGCGGTGACGATTTTGACGAAAGAATCGTAAACTGGATGGCAGAAACCTTCGCTAAGGAAAACGGCGGCATAGACCTTCGCCTTGACAAGATGGCACATCAAAGACTCAAGGACGCAGCTGAAAAGGCTAAGATAGAGCTTTCGGGCGTTATGTCCTCGAATATCTCTTTGCCCTTCATTACCGCTGACGCAACCGGCCCCAAGCACTTTGAGGCAACTCTCTCCAGAGCAAAGTTTGACGAGCTTACCCGTGACCTCGTAGAAGCGACTATGGTTCCTACTAAAAAGGTTCTTTCGGATTCCGGCCTTTCCGCTTCCGAGGTATCCAAGGTTTTACTTGTCGGCGGCTCTACGAGAATTCCCGCAGTTCAGGAGGCTGTCCGCAAGTTTATGGGCAAGGACCCCTTTAAGGGCATTAACCCCGACGAGTGCGTAGCTATCGGCGCAGCAATTCAGGGCGGCGTTCTCGGCGGAGACGTTAAGGACGTTCTTCTTCTTGACGTAACTCCCCTTTCACTCGGTATCGAAACTCTCGGCGGCGTATTCAACAAAATCATTGAGCGTAACACCACTATCCCAGTAAAGAGAAGCCAGATTTATTCTACCGCAGCAGACGGTCAGACCTCTGTTCAGGTTCACGTGCTTCAGGGCGAGCGTGAAATGGCGGCAGGAAACACCACTCTCGGAACCTTCATTCTTGACGGTATTCCCGCAGCTCCCAGAGGAGTTCCTCAGATAGAGGTTACCTTTGACATTGACGCTAACGGTATAGTAAACGTTACGGCTTGCGATAAGGGTACGGGCAAGGAGCAGCATATCACTATCACCTCGTCAACGAATATGTCCAAGGAGGATATAGACAAGGCTGTTCGTGAGGCTGAAAAGTTCGCCGAGGAGGATAAGAAGCAGAAGGAAGCCGTTGAGGTAAGAAACAGAGCTGAAAACACTATATTCCAGATAGAAAAATCCGTAAGCGAGCTTGGCGACAAGGTTACCGATGCCGATAAGGCTCCCGTAAACAGCGCTGTAGAGAAGCTCAAGGAAACCCTCAAGGGCAGTGATATCGAGGCTATAAAGGCAGATACCGAGGCGCTTGAAAAGGCGTTCTATCCTA
>JAZSBB010000014.1:0-19529 GCA_045602185.1 Eubacteriales bacterium | reverse complement strand
TTCCGTGCCGGTTGAAATCGACTGTATGAAGGTCTCCTCTTACGGCAGAGGCACTAAAAGCACGGGCAGTATAAACATTCACCTTGACCTCGTGCGTCCCGACCTTCCCGATTGCGATATAATCGTTATCGAGGATATCGTGGATAGCGGAATTACGCTTTCGTATCTTGTAAAATACCTTCTCGGAAAGGGTGCGCACAGCGTAAAAACTTGTACGCTTCTTGATAAGCCCTCCAGAAGAAAGGTCGATTATACGCCCGATTATTGCGGTGCGCAAATTCCCGATGAATTCGTTGTCGGATACGGACTTGATTTTGACGAACGCTACCGTGCGCTTCCGTATGTCGGAGTCTTAAAGCCGGAAGTGTATTCCTGACATATGATTACGGTAGGTCTTTACACCCTGGGCTGCAAGGTTTCGCAGTATGAAACCGAGGCCATCGCAGAGAAATTTGAACAGAACGGAATAGAGGTACGCCCCTTTTCCGAAAAAAACGATATATACGTTATAAACACTTGTACAGTCACTGCCGAAAGCGACAGAAAATCACGGCAGTTTATCCGTAGGGCGATAAAGGAAAATCCGGACGCCGTGGTTGCGGTCGTTGGGTGCTACAGTCAGCGCTCGGCAGACGAGGTTGCTCTAATAGACGGAGTGGATATAATTTTTGGAACTGACGGCAAGCTTGCTGTTGTTGACGCTGCCATAAGCTGCCTCAAAAATAAAAGAGCGGGTATCCCGTGTGAAAAAAACGTAAGCGTAACGGACGTTGGCAGGGTTGGCTTTGAGCCTATGAAAATAACCAAGGCTTCCCGTACTCGTGCCTACGTTAAGATAGAAGACGGCTGTGAATCGAAATGCACCTATTGCGCTATTTCCGCTGCAAGAGGCAGAGTACGCTCAAAGAAGGCGGACGACGTTATCGCAGAGGTCAGCTCGCTTTTTGAATCGGGCATAGGAGAGGTCGTGCTGACCGGAATAGAAACCGGCTCGTACGGCAGAGATTTTTGTGAGAGCTACACACTTGCCGACCTGATTTGTGAGCTTAATTTTGCTTGTCCCGGCGGCAGAATAAGACTTGGCTCTCTTTCCCCGGAGCTTGTGGGCGAGGCTTTCGTAAATAAAGTTTTTGGGGTGGGGATTTTGCTTCCGCATTTTCATTTGTCAATGCAAAGCGGGTCAAATTCGGTTCTGGCGAGAATGAAGCGCAGATATACACGTGAACGAGCGCTTGAAAATATAGAGAGACTCCGCAGGGCCTTTCCCGAAGCTAATTTTACAACCGACCTTATGGTTGGATTTCCCGGGGAAAGCGAGGAGGATTTTCTCCTTACCTGCGATTTCGTTTCAAAGGCAGAGTTTCTTGACGCTCACGTTTTCGTATACTCAAGGCGTAAGGATACCCCTGCCTACAGCTATGAAAATCAGATATCTGAGGCTTTAAAATCAGAGCGCAGCGCCCGTCTGATAGCTCACAAAAATGCGGTGAGAGACGGTCTGCTTTCCCAAGCGGTATCAGATGGCAAAGAAATAACCGTAATAGCGGAAAGCGTTGATAAATGCGGGCTCCTATGTGCGCACAGTGAGTCTTTTATTGAGGTGAAAATCCCCTTAGAAAACGGTGGCGATAAGGCGCAGTCAATGCTTGGAAAATGGTTTAAGGTTGCACCCGTGTCACATAAAAACGGCGTGCTTTATTGTGAGCAAATTTAAATAATGTAAATAATTATTGACATAAACGGAGAAAAAACAAATGGAAAACAGCAAAAAGACAATGGAAAAGGTAGTAGCCCTTTGCAAAACGAGAGGATTTATATTCCCCGGCTCTGAGATTTATGGCGGACTTGCGAATTCTTGGGATTACGGCCCGCTCGGTGTTGAATTTAAAAACAACGTAAAGCGCGCTTGGTGGAAAAGATTCGTTCAGGAGTCAAGATTTAACGTAGGACTTGACAGTGCCATTATAATGAATCCGCAGGCTTGGGTAGCTTCGGGCCACGTTGGCGGATTTTCGGACCCGCTTATGGACTGTAAGCAGTGCAAGGCACGTCACAGAGCTGATAAGCTTATAGAGGATTATGCGTTCCAGAACGGAACGGGCGATAATCCCGCCGCTTGGAGCTTTGCTGAAATGGCTGACTATATCAAGGAAAAGGGAATTGCCTGCCCCCTTTGCGGCGGAAAGGAATTTACCGACATAAAGAAATTCAATCTTATGTTTAAAACCTTTATAGGTGTTACCGAGGATTCCTCAAGTACCGTTTATCTGCGCCCCGAAACTGCGCAGGGTATATTCGTTAATTTCTCTGCGGTTCAGCGCTCGACCAGAAGAAAGCTTCCGTTTGGCGTAGCCCAGATAGGAAAATCCTTCCGCAACGAGATAACCCCCGGCAACTTTACCTTCCGTACGAGAGAGTTTGAGCAAATGGAGCTTGAGTTCTTCTGCAAACCCGGAACCGACCTTGAATGGTTCAAATACTGGAAGGATTTCTGCCACAAATGGCTGCTTGACCTCGGAATGCGTGACGAAAATCTGAGACTCAGAGACCACGACCCCGATGAGCTTTGCTTCTACTCAAAGGCAACGACCGATTTTGAGTTCCTTTTCCCGTTCGGCTGGGGCGAGCTTTGGGGAGTTGCTGACAGAACCGATTACGACCTCGGTCAGCACCAGAATCATTCGGGTAAGGATATGACCTATTTCGACCAGGAAACAGGAGAGCACTATATTCCTTACGTTATCGAGCCTTCTCTCGGAGCTGACAGAGTTGCTCTTGCCTTCCTCGTTGACGCATACGATGAGGAAGAAATAGGAGAGGGCGATATCCGTACTGTGCTTCACCTTCACCCCGCTCTTGCTCCCATTAAGGCGGGCGTGCTTCCGCTTTCCAAGAAGCTTTCGGAAAAGGCTCTTGAGCTTTATGACGAGCTTGCCAAGGATTTTGCCGTTGAGTTTGACGAAACCGGCTCAATAGGAAAGAGATATCGCCGTCAGGACGAGATAGGAACACCCTTCTGCGTAACCTACGACTTTGAAACAGAAAATGACGGCTGTGTTACGGTTCGTGACAGAGATACTATGGAGCAGGTAAGAATTCCGGTATCCGAGGTAAAGGCGTACATTACTGAGCGTCTTAAATTCTAAAAATCCACCTTTATATCACTAAAAAGGAAAAAATCAAATGGAATCGCCACAACGCATTGCGTCATTCTCGGTAAACCACGACTATATCGAAGAAGGCGTATATATTTCCCGCATAGACGGAGATATAATAACCTACGATATGAGGACGAGAAAGCCTAACGCAGAGGAATATATGGATAACCTAACTATGCATTCTGTAGAGCATATGTTTGCCACCTATATTCGCTCCGGCAGCATAGGCGAAAGCGTCATTTATTTCGGGCCTATGGGGTGTCAGACAGGATTTTATCTGCTTGTCAGAAACAGAGAGCCCTCGGAGGTTCTTTCGGCAATAAAAGAGGCTCTTTTCTGTATAATAAACCACACGGGTACGATGTTCGGCGCAACGAGAGAGGAATGCGGAAACTATAAATGCCTTTCGCTTGAGTCGGCAAAGCGTGAGTGCCTCCGATATCTTGACGTGCTTTCCTCGGCTAAGACAGACTTCAAATATAAGGAGGCTCCCAAAAATGAAAGATGTGAGTAAAACTATCGGCATAATAGGAGCTATGGACGCAGAGGTAAACGGCATTTTGGCTAAGCTTTCTGATAGGAAAACAGAGCTTGTCGGCGGTATAGAATTTCACACGGGTACCGTACTTGGCAAAAATGTAGTCGTTGCGAGGTGCGGAGTTGGCAAGGTGTTTGCGGCTCTTACGGCAGAGGCTATGATAATAAGATATTCTCCCGCCCTTATAATCAATACCGGTGTTGCGGGCGCTCTTGACTTTGGGTTAAAAACTGCGGATATAGTGGTGGGTGAGAAGATATGTCAGCACGATATGGATACATCTGCGCTCGGTGACCCGCCCGGCTTTATATCGGGAATAGAAAAAATCTATTTCGAATCGGATACGGCGGCAATGGGCATTCTTGCCTCGGCAGGAAAAGAGCTTGGAATAAACGTTGTTTTCGGCACGGTTGCAACCGGAGATAAATTCGTTGCGGACAGTCAGACTGGACGGTATATTGCGGATACGTTTTCTGCCGCCGCCTGCGAAATGGAGGGCGGTGCGATAGCACAAGTGGCATTTATAAACAGGACGCCGTTCGTGGTTATAAGAGCGATATCTGACGGTGCAAATTCCGATTCGGCTATGGATTTTCCAACGTTTCTCAAGCTTGCGGCCCAAAAATCCGAGGCATTGACTTTTGCGCTCGTTAAAAATTACTGAAAAGATATTATTTTTTAAAAAGGTATTGCTTTTTTTAAAAAAGTGTGGTAGAATAACTCTATAATTTAAAGTGCGTACTGTGCCTTATTCACAGGTAGAAAGGATAAAATTTAGAAATGATAGGTGAATATATACTTCTTGCACTACTTCTTTTGGCAGCGCTTTTCTTGGTTGTTGCCGTAACGATGCAGAAATCTGGAGACGAAGGACTTTCCGGTACTATAGCCGGCGGTTCCGAAACCTATTACGGTAAGGACAAATCAATGCGCAAGGATAAGCTTCTCGGAAAATGGACTCTTATCGTAGCGATTGTTTTTGCGCTTATAGTTTTGGTTGTTTACGTAATTCAGCCTGACTATCCCTTTTTCGAAAACGGCATTGATTCCTGGCAGAACGTTTCGGGTATTTCCGAGTTCTCCTACATCTTCTCGTAATAGATTGAACACAAAATGGGCGGAGCTGAGACCTGCGATAAAGCAAGTCCGGGGTTTCCGCCCATTTTCTGTATTATATTTACCCTAAAAACCATAATAACACTATGAACAAAAAAACTTTAAGAAAAATTACAAAAGCAAATACGCATAAGCGCAGAAGCAAGGAAAGAGCTAAGGCAGAGCTTTTACGTGCGATAGAAAAAAGCGGCGTTAAGGCCGATTCTCTGCGCATTTCCTTCTCAAATGATGCCGGCAGGGGCGCCAGAAGCTCCCCTAAGCAAAGACGGGACGAGCATATAGCCGAGGGGATTTTTTTCGGCTCTAAAAGCGGCTTTGGCTTTGTTCAGCTTAGCGAGGAATATCAGCATCTTTCAAGAAAAGATATATTCATTCCGGAAAACAAAACGCTCGGAGCAATAGACGGAGATACGGTTGAGGTCGTATTCCATTTCTACAGATCTGGCAGTGGCGAGGAAAAAACGGAAGGCAGAATAAGAAAAATACTAGAGTTCGGAAGGCGAAGCGTTATAGGAACTCTGTCAGAGGACTTTGGAACCCGTAAGAATTCTAAAAACAGGAAAAGCAAACTTTTCGTAGTGCCTGACGACCTAAGAATATCGTTTTTCCCTACCGTAAGAGAGTCAATGGGCGCAAGGCTCTCGGATAAGGTAGAAGCGTTGCTCGTAAGAAGCGAAGGCACTGCCATATTATGCGATGTCGTGAGAAATTTCGGCAAAAGCGAGAGTAAGGAAGCAAATTATGAGGCAATACTTGCGGAGTGTGAAATTCCGATAGATTTTACCGAAGCGGAGCTTTTTGAGGCAGAGAGATATGCCGCTATGCCTCTTTCGGAGGATGGGAGAGTCAAAAGGAAGGAATTTATCCTTACTATAGACGGAGAGGGAGCTAAGGACCTTGACGATGCCGTATCCTTGAAAAAAACGGCTTGTGGGTGGCAGCTCGGAGTTCATATTGCGGACGTAAGCGTTTACGTGCCTGAGCGCACTGCGCTTGACAGAGCGGTTATGGCGAGAGGAACCAGCGTTTACTTTACCGACAAGGTCGTGCCTATGCTTCCAAGGGCACTCTCAAACGGCGCCTGCTCGCTTAATGCCGGAGAGGATAAATATGCCCTCAGTGCGATTATAAGCCTTGATAACGAGGGCGAAATCAAGGCTGCGAGGCTTGAAAAATCAATAATAAGAAGCAAAATCAGAGGTGTCTACAGCGAGGTTAATAAGCTTTTTGACGGCACCGCTGACGAAGCGCTTAACAAAAAATACAAAGCTGCGATGCCTACTCTTATAAAGATGCGTGAGCTTTACGAGCTTTTGAAGGCCAAGGCAAAAAGGCGAGGATATATGGAGCTTGCTAGCAGCGAGGCAGAGATAATTCTTGACGAAGGCGGCGCCCCGTGTGACGTTATTCGCAGAGAGCAAGGTGTAGCCGAGCAGCTTATAGAGCATTTTATGCTTACTGCAAACGAGGCAGTCGCAAGGCTCCTTAGCGAAAAAGGGATTCCCTGCGTTTACAGAGTGCACGAAGCGCCTCCGCCCGAGAAGCTTTTTGATTTTCTTGCGTACGTCCATAATCTCGGATTTGACGCAACTAAAATATCAATGAAAAAATGCGAGCCCTCGGATTTTTCGTCACTTCTTTCTGCTTCCGAGGAAAGAGGACTTTTGCGCCCGGTGTCGTACACTATGCTGAGAGCTATGTCAAAGGCGAAGTATTCTGACGTAAGAGGAAGGCATTTTGGTCTTTCACTTGATTACTATTGCCATTTTACCTCTCCCATAAGGCGCCTTAGCGACCTTGCGACTCACAGAATAATTCATAAGGTGCTCTTTGAGGGAAAAAGAAGCGAGGCTTACTCAAAGTACGCTTACAGAGCCGCAGCTGCGGCAACCGAGGCGGAATTGCGAGCAGTTTCTGCCGAGCGCAGAATAGAAAATCTTTACAAGACCGTCTATATGTCCCAAAGAATCGGAGAGGAATTTGATGCTCATATAAGCTCGGTTGCCTCTTTTGGATTTTTTGCAGAGCTTGATAATACCTGCGAGGGACTCGTTCCGATAGACGAGCTGCCGGGATTTTTCGTTTTTGACGAAAAGAATCTTACCATTCGTTCGGGAAGCGTCACGTATAAGCTCGGAGAGTCGGTTCGTGTGCGTGTCGTTGAAGCTGATATTATAAGGGGAAAGCTGCGCTTTTGCGTGGTATAAATAAAGAATTAAACTAAAGAGAGGGGGAGCCGTGTGAAAAAAACGCTATTAGAAATACTCTATGCAGACGTAATTTTTATCGTTCTTCTAATGCTAAGCTCTCTTTTTGAGTCTTTGGTTTCCACTGCAGTTTACTGCGCAGCCTTTATACTGCCGATTCTTCTTCTTTATCTTTTTTGGAGAAAGGGAGAGCGTTCGTTTTTTTCTATCTCCCTTCTTCCAAACAAAAAAAGCTTCAAGGAAGGAATAGTTTTTTCTCCCATCTTCGTTGCGCTCGTCTTTTTTCTTGCGGCGCTCACCTCGATTTTCTTTTTTATTTTCGGAAAGGAAACGCCGCAAAGGGAGCTTGAAGACAACCTTTTTTATGCTATTTTTCTACACGCCCTGGTACCTGCCGCATTTGAAGAGCTACTTTTCAGGTATATGCCGATAAGGGCGCTCGGAGCTCATTCACTGAAGCTTACCGTCATTTATTCTTCTTTGCTTTTCGCTTTCTTGCATTTTGATATTGTTGCGCTTCCATACGCTTTCGTATCGGGAATTATCCTTTGCTCTCTCGATATAATAACCGGCAGTATTTTTACTTCTATGCTGCTTCATTTCGTTAACAATCTGATTTCTATTGTATGGCAGGTTTCAGACAAAGGGAAAGCCTTTATGATAGCCTTTTTTTCAACGCTCGGCGTTTTGTTTATGGCAAGTATTGTTTACATAATTTTGAAACGCAAAAGCTATAAAGAAAAAATTTTTCTTATATTTGCAGACAAAAGCAAATTGAAAATTCCGCCCTCTCTTGCGGTTTTTCTTTTGATTATTTTTATTCTTTCGGCGTGGCAGTTTATCACCTATTGAATGGAGTCATATTATGAAAAACGATGAATTTTATATGAGCGAGGCGCTGAGACTTGCCAAGGAAGCTGAAAATATAGACGAGGTTCCCGTAGGTGCAGTAATAGTTCGTGACGGTGAAATAATAGCCGCCGCATTCAATAAAAGGGAAAGCTCAAAATGCGCAACTGCGCACGCAGAGCTCATAGCGATTGAAGCGGCTTGTAAAAGGCTTGGCGGCTGGCGTCTTCCGGGCGCAACGCTTTACGTTACGCTTGAGCCTTGCGCTATGTGCGCCGGAGCCGTTATCAATTCAAGAATAGAAAGAGTCGTTTACGGAGCAAGCGACCTGAGATTCGGAGCCTTTGGCTCGCTCGTTGACCTTTCGGAGCTGCCCTTTAATCATAAGCCAGAGATATGCCGAGGTGTGCTTGGTGAGGAGGCAAAAAGCTTGCTTTCGGAATATTTTAAGAAAAAGCGAAAAAAGCCTCAGCCTGCAAAGACGGACGAAGCTCTTGATTGCGGAATGCTTGACAATTAAATATTTATGTGCTAAAATACATAAAAAACTTTAAGGCGGTCTTCGTCTTTTTTAAGGATACGAAAAATGAAAAAGGAATATCTTGAATGCGGCAGAGTTTGCTCTGCGCACGGTGTGTGGGGCGTTGTCAAGGTTGAGTCCTGGTGTGACAGTTCGGCGGTACTTGCAAGACTTCGTAGGGTATATTTTTTTGAAAACGGAGCTTACGTTGAACGAAAGGTTCTCGGAGCGTCTGTCAGCGGAAATTTCGTTCTTATGACCTTGGAGGGTATTTCTTCAAGGGAAGAAGCGCAGGGAAATAAGAACAGAGTTATTTACGCAAGCAGAAGCGACATTTCCATTCCTGACGGCAGAGTGCTGATAGCCGATATGATAGGGCTTGACGTTATAGACGCCGATACGGGCAGAGTTTACGGAAAGCTCGTTGACGTTACTGACGGAGTCAGAAATCAGCTTTATACTGTAAAAACTGCGGGCGGCGAGGTTCTTTTTCCGGCAGTGAAGGAGTTTTTGGAGGAGATAGATACCGAGAGAGGTGTGTTTATACACACGATTCCGGGCTTTTTTGATGATGAAATTTGAGATAATGACTCTCTTTCCGGATATGGTGAGAGCCGTACTTAGTGAGAGTATAATAGGCAGAGCCGAAAAGGCCGATATAATTAAAATCAACTGCCGAAACATACGTGACTATTCGAAAAACAAGCATAAAAAGACTGACGACACGCCCTACGGAGGAGGTCTTGGAATGCTTATGACGTGTCAGCCGATATACGATTGCTACAAAGGCGTTATGTCGGAAATATCGTCCGATGAGTCAACCCGTGTTATTTATATGTCGCCTAAGGGCAGACTTTTTAACCATTCTGTCGCAAAGGAACTTTCGGAATACGACAATCTGGTTTTTCTGTGCGGACATTACGAGGGAGTTGACCAAAGGATAATTGACGAGATATGCGATGACGAGATATCTATAGGCGATTACGTGGTTACCGGCGGAGAAATACCCGCTTGTATAGTTATAGATGCGGTGTCAAGGCTTATTGACGGAGTTTTGTCGGAGCCTGAGTGTTACGAGGGTGAATCCGTAGCCTCAGGTATTCTTGAATATCCGCAATACACGAAGCCGAGGGAATTTATGGGCAGAGAGGTGCCCCCGGTTCTTCTCTCGGGCGACCATAAAAAAATTGAAGAATGGCGTTTGTCCGAGGCGGTAAAAATAACCGCAGAACGTCGTCCGGAACTGCTTCTTTTGCACCCGGAAATAGTTGAAAAGCTAAACCCCGTGCGAAATAAAAGAGCTAAAAAAGAAAAAAATAACGAGTAAAATCAGAGGAAAGGAGAACTAAGATGGCGAGAAAAAACAGAATGTCGGGGGAGACCGAAAACTCGCTCAAGGCAAGGCTTTTCGATTCTTTTGAGCTGAGAGGTCTTTCGGTAAATGCGGCAAGAGCCTTTTCAAGCGGAAAAGCAGCGAAAATGCTGCGCTACGTTTTGCGTCTTTTGGCTTTTACCCCAACCAGAGTTTACGCTTGCGCATCTCTTTCCTTTGGACTTTTGACGCTGGTTCTGCATCTTGGCGAGTATTATTTCAAAAACGACGCTCTCGCTGAACCGTCATCTCTTATAATCGGAGCGGCGTTTGCCTTACTGTCGGTTCTTCTTTTCATATCCGATAAGCCGTTATGCATAGCTTTGCAGTCGTCAAGGATAACCGATTTTATATTCTTTGAGTTTTTCTCAATGAGAAGAATGCAGAAAAACGAAAATGAAAAAAGCCTTCCGCTTATGTCGGGTATATTTTTCGGCTTTGTTTTTGCGGTGCTTGGCTTTTTTGTTCCCGTGTACTACGTGGCTTTGAGTGTAGGAGCGTTGATATTTGTTTTCGTATCTATGACCTCTCCGGAGTTTCCGTACATATCCTCGATTTTACTGTTTCCTTACTTGAACGTCATTCCGTATTCGTCTTGGATTCTTGCTTCAATATCCCTTCTTGCGCTCGTTTCTTTTTTGCGTAAGGTGGCGGTCGGAAAGCGTGTATACAACGTTGAAATATACGACATTTTGTTTTTCTTTTTTATACTGTCCGTCCTGCTTACCGGAGTTATTCTCGGTGGAAAAGCGTCTACGGAGCCGGCGTTGCTCATAATCATTTTCACTCTCGGCTACGTTCCTGCGGCAAATATTGCCGCAAACCGCCGTCTTTGCGACTGTATAGTCAGTGCTATAGCGTTATCCTCGGCTCCCACCTCGGTATTTGCCGTGATATCCTATGCGGTAAACTGGGGCAGAGGGGTAAGGCGCCCATCGTCCGCTTGGTTTTTGAGCAGCGAAATGCTGGCGGTGTACCTATCCGTGTCGGTTCTTTTCTCTATTTATCTTGCCGTAGAGAGAAAGAAAAAGACGAAAAAGATATCTTATTTGGTTTCGTTTTTGCTTAGCCTCGCAGGTCTCATAACCACGGAATATTTTGCGCTCGTAATAGCACTTGTCATTGGCGTGTGTATGTTTTTCGTCATTCGCTCTAAAAAAACGCCTAAGCTTTTGGTTTTACCCTTGCTTCTTTTACCCTTTGCGGTTTATTTACTGCCGGAGTCCGTTCTTTTGTGGATTTCCGAATTTTTCGGGATATCGCCTGACCTGATATCTCTGCGCTCTGCGCTTTTGAAGTCAGCATCAACATTTTTTGATAATATTTTCCTCGGAATAGGAGCAAACGGCTTTGGCGCAAATATAAACACCTATTTCGGTATAGCCTGCCGTTTTGGCATTCTTGCGGTTGTCGTTTGTCTGGCGGTATTTCTTATTAGGATTTTGCACGTTGGCGTATACAGAAAATACTATCCGAACGCACTGGTAGGATTTTATGTGGATATGACCTCGCTTGCGATGCTTATAATGCTTGTTATCGGTTCATATACTGACGTTATATCAGAGATAAGCGCAGCCTATTTCTTCGTAGTGATATTCGGTCTTGGAACGGCGGCGCTCCGCATTTCCAAAAAGGAAAGAGACCAGATGCTCAGCTACTATAAGGACTCACGAAGCCAAAGCGCATCGGTGATAGACGTGTTTTTGAAGGGCTGATGCGAATAAAAGCTTTTTTCCTTAAAAAACTTTCTTTTATTTTGAAAAAAGTATTGATTTTTAATTCTTTATTTGATATACTGTTATTATAGAATACTCCAAGGAGATGGATTAATGATTTCTCGTGATCTTACAATAAAGAACAGCGTGGGACTGCACGCCCGCCCCGCAACCTTTTTTATCCAGAAGGCAAATTCGTATAAAAGCTCTATCTGGGTTGAAAAGGAAGACTGCAGAGTAAACGCAAAGAGCCTTCTCGGCGTACTTTCTCTTGGAATCGCTAAGGGTACGACTATAACTCTTATAGCGGACGGAGTTGATGAAGCAGTTGCTATAGAAGGGCTTGTTTCGCTTGTGGACGGTGAATTTGCAGAGCTTTGATACGCTTCTGCATTTGTACAATATAAACGGCGCATAGCCGTTGTGTTCCTTTGCAGTCAAGGCAGCAAGGCGAATGCGGCGGCTATGCGCCGTTTGGTTAGGTTGCCTGGCCGTAGGACTTGTTTGACCGGCAGGATAAGAAAAAGGGGGGAGACGTTTGACCAGAATAGAAAAGCTTAGGGAAAAAGCAAACTCACTTCCCACAGAGCCGGGAGTCTATATAATGAAGGATTCCGAAGGGACCGTCATTTACGTAGGAAAATCAAAGAAGCTCAAAAACCGAGTTTCAAGCTATTTTGTTGGAGCTTATCACGCATATAAAACCGATAAAATGGTAAGTCTGGTAGCGGATTTTGACTACATAGTATGCAAAACTGAAATAGAGGCGCTAACGCTTGAAAACGTGCTTATAAAAAAGCATAGCCCCAAATACAACGTAAAGCTAAAGGACTCAAAATCGTATCCTTATATAAAGGTTACGGCAGAAGAGTATCCGAAGCTTACCGTCACAAGAGAGCGGAAGGGGGACAAGGCTAAGTATTACGGCCCATATCGCAGCGTTCAAGGCGCATACGCAGCTCTCGACACGGTTATGAAAATATTTTCACTGGCAACCTGCAAAAGAAGCTTTCCTAAGGATATAGGGAAGGAGCGCCCCTGCATTTATAAGGATATGGGAAGATGTCTGGCTCCCTGCACGGGGGCGGTTTCGGGAATAGAATACCGTTCCTACGTAAAGCTTGCGGAATCAATCCTTGACGGAAACGTGAAGGGAACAAAGGAAATGCTTCGCTCCGAAATGGAGGCGGCGGCGGAGAATATGGAGTTTGAACGTGCGGCAACGCTCAGAGATTCCATATACGCCTTAGAGCGTCTTGCCGAAAAGCAAAAGGTCGTTGCCGATGAAAAGGTAAACCGAGACGTTTTTGCGATATATACCTCGGAAACGGAGAGCGTTTTGGCTATGCTGTCTATAAGAGGCGGAGCGCTCGTTAATAAAAACGAATTCGTGCTTTCTCTAGAAAGGCTTACGAGCCCCGATGATGCGATATCTCTTATAGCAGAGTATTATGACGTGAGCGGGAATATTCCCCGTGAAATAATGCTTGATTTTTCTCTTACGGAGGAGGATAGGGCGCTTCTTTCGGAATATCTGTCGCTGACAACGAAATATAAGGTGAGCGTAAAAATACCCGAAAGAGGAGACGGACGGGCTCTTTGCGATATGGCGCTTACGAATGCAAAGGAATCGGCAAAGCAGTATAGGCTCGAAGGTGAGCGAGAGGATAAAAACCTGAAAAAACTGTCGGAAATGCTCGGACTTTGTGAGCTTCCGAAAAGAATAGAGGCGTACGATATATCAAATATAGGAAACGAGAGCATTACGGCGTCTATGATAGTTTACGAGTCGGGAAAGCTGAAACGGAGCGATTACCGCACCTTCAATATCAAAACAGAGAAGGGCGCAGACGATTATTTTTCAATGCGCCAGGCAATAGCGAGAAGAATTTCTCATATCGGAGACGGAACCGTGTCGCTTGGAGAGCGCCCCGACCTTATTTTAGTTGACGGCGGCGCAGCGCACGTTGGAGCCGTGAAGCCTATATTAGTCGAAGCTCAGCTTGAAATTTCTCTTTTCGGAATGGTGAAGGACGACTATCATAAAACAAGAGCTATAACAGACGGCGAGAGGGAAATATCAATAGCGCACGAAACGGGTGTTTACGGATTTATATATAAGCTTCAGGAGGAGGCGCACCGCTTTGCTCAAAAGGCTTCCTCGAAAAGAAAGATAAAAACGATGACTCACTCCTCTCTTGAAAAGATAAAGGGCATAGGACCTAAAAAAGCAAAGCTGCTTTTGTCAAAAATGCCGCTTGGAAAAATAAGAACCGCAACCGAAACCGAGCTTATAGAAATTTGCAGGATAAGCAAAACCGATGCGAAAAGTATATACGAATATTATCACAAAAAGTAAGGAAGGTGTACCCCCGTGTTAAGAATTATCACAGGCACCGCAAAGGGAAAGAAGCTGAAAACGCTCGAAGGAGAAGCAACCAGACCGACAACCGAGAAAATAAAAGAGGCGGTGTTTTCTTCAATACAGTTTGATATTGAAAACAGAAGGGTTTTGGATTTGTTTGCAGGCAGCGGACAAATGGGCCTTGAGGCTATTTCGAGAGGCGCCGAGGCTGTAATGTTTATTGATAGCGCAAGGGAGGCAATTGACGTTGTTAAGGAAAATGCCCGAAGCGTTGGATTTTTTGATAAAAGCAGATTTCTCGTCAGCGACTGGCGAAATTATATAAGAAAAGCCTCGTGCAGAGAGAAATTCGACCTTGTATTTGTCGACCCGCCGTACGCTATGAAATGCTGTACAGAGGCGGCAAACAAGCTTGCCGAATCAGGCATACTTGCTCCGGGCGCTATTGTTGTGCTTGAAAGCGGAGAAGAGGAGATAGATGCGCAGAGCCTTAGCGCATATACGGTTATAAAGTCAACTCATTACGGAAAAAAGAGCTTTATCAACATTATTCTTTACACGGGGGTGTAGCTATGAGCGTTATTTTGCCGGGCAGCTACGACCCGGTTACTGTCGGACATCTTGATATTATACGCCGAGCCGCCAAAAATCACGAAACCGTGTATGCGGTGGTTTTTCAGAATTCGGAAAAGGAATATACTTTTTCCTTTGAACAGAGAGTAAAAATGCTTCGACTTGCAACCGAAGACATAAAAAACGTCATAGTTGACGGAAGTCTTGGATTTGTGGTCGATTATATGCGTAATTTTGGAATAGAGAAAATAATAAAAGGCTATCGAAACGAAAAGGACGTTGAGTATGAAATGCTTCAAGCAGAGTTTAACAAGGCTCACGGAGGCTTTGAAACTGAGCTTTATGAATGCTCCCCCGAATTTCGCAATGTAAGCTCGACTCTGGCAAGGGAGAGAATAATTTCAAACGAAAGCCTTGAGGGCGTATTGCCGAAGGCGGTAGCAGAGTATCTGAAGGGTTTAGAGCAAAAATAATTAAGTAATTATTTGCTTAAATGCTACTTAAAACATTGACAAACATTTCATTTTGATTTATAATACTTTAGTGATTGTCGATTAAAGCAACCGAAAGGAAAAACATAATGAAGGAAAAAATCGAACAGCTCAGAGAGTCTTTCGCAGCGGAGCTGGCAGCAGCGCTGTCACTTTCCGACCTTGAAGCTCTGAGAGTAAATTTTCTCGGCAAGAAGGGCCATATTGCCGAGCTTATGAAGGGGCTTCGTGACGTTTTGGACAAAAAGGCGGCAGGACAGCTTATCAATAGCTTTAAGGGAGAGGTCGAGGCGGCTATCCTTGAGGCAGAGGAAAAGCTCAAGGAGGCTGAGCTGAACGCCAGTATAAGAAATGCGAAAAAGTATAATCCCACCCTCGCCTTTGAGCGTGAGTTAGGCTCTTATCACCCTATAACTCTTGCGGCAAGAGAGGTTGAGGAAATATTTATAAGTATGGGCTTTACTATCGAAAATTATGACGAGATAGTAGACGATTATCACTGCTTTGAAGCGCTTAATATTCCCAAGCACCACCCGGCAAGAGATATGCAGGATACCTATTATATTGAGAACGGTCAGCTTCTCAAAACTCATACCTCGGCAGCGCAGAACGCCATAATGAAAAAATACGGCGCTCCCCTCAGAGCTATTTTCCCCGGCAGATGCTTCAGAAACGAGTCTACGGACGCCTGCCACGAAAACACCTTCTTCCAGATGGAAGGAATGATGATAGACGAGAATATCTCTATCTCCAACCTTATCTACTTTATGAAAACTATGCTATCAGAGGTCTTTAAGCGTGACGTTAAGGTCACACTTCGTCCGGGATTTTCCCCGTTTGTCGAGCCGGGCTTTGAGCTTGATATCAACTGTGAGATATGCGGCGGAGCCGGCTGTCCCTCCTGCAAAAATTCGGGTTGGCTTGAGCTTTGTCCCTGCGGAATGATACACCCCAACGTTCTTTCCGAGGGCGGAATAGATACCGAAAAATATACCGGCTTTGCCTTCGGTCTCGGACTTACCCGTCTTGCTATGATGAAATACGGCGTGAAGGATATCCGTGATTTCAATAGCGGAAATCTTAAAGCGCTATCTCAGTTTAAGTCTATATAAGGAGGCAAAAATAATGTTCTTATCAATGAATTGGATAGGCGATTTTGTCGACCTTTCGGGACTTGACAAGGTTGCTTTGATAAAAAGCTTCACTCTCTCAACGGCAGAGGTTGAGGACATAATAATCAAGGGCGAGGATACAAGCGGCGTTATCGTGGCGAAAATCCTCAGCGTTGAAAATCACCCGACCTCAAAGAAGCTTCATCTTTTGAAGGTCGATACCGGCTCGGGAGTTGTCGATATAGTTTGCGGAGCTCCTAACGTGAGAGAGGGAATGAAGGTTGCCCTTGCTACTGACGGCGGCTCGGTATGCGGACATAAGATAACGCCCGCAACGATAGCCGGATTTACCTCCTACGGTATGTGCTGCTCGGAGGCAGAGCTGGGTATCAGCGATGATAATTCGGGTATATGGGAGATAGTTGACGATATCCCCCTCGGAACCGACATAAAAACCGTTTACGGTATTGACGATATAATATTTGAGGTTGACAACAAGTCGCTGACTAACCGCCCTGACCTTTGGAGTCATTACGGAATGGCAAGAGAATTTGCCACGATAACGGATAGACCGCTTCTTCCCGTGGCAGTTCACGATACGAATAAATATTCATCGCTTCCGGCAGTCGAGCTTGACGTGCGCGCAAGAGACCTTCTTTACCGCTACAGTGCCATAAAGGTTGAGAATATTACCAGAAGAGTAAGCCCTGTAAATATGCGTATCCGTCTTTATTATTGCGGCTCCAGAGCGATAAATTTCCTTGCTGACCTCACCAACTACGTAATGATGGAAATAGGTCAGCCTATGCACGCCTTCGATAATGCGAAGGTCGATAAGATAGAGGTTCAGACCTTTTCGGAAGGCCTTGATTTCGTAACTCTTGACGGAGTAGAGCGCAAAATAGACGATAAAATGCTTATGATAACCTCGGGTGACGTTCCGGTTGCTATTGCGGGAGTTATGGGCGGAGACGCCTCTAAAATAGAGGACAGCACAACCTCGCTTCTCCTTGAATCCGCAACCTTTGACGGTATCAGCGTCAGAAAAACTACAACCCGTCTCGGCCTTCGTACAGATGCGTCTATGAGATACGAAAAGATGCTTGACCCCGAGCTTTGCAAACTTGCCACCGAGAGACTGCTTTGTCTTCTTATGGAGCTTGACTCGGGAGCTACCGTTATTTCAAGCTTTACGGACGATTACGTAAAGCGCTATCCTACGATAACTCTGAATTTTGATAAGAGATACGTAGACAGGTACACGGGTATCGAGATATCGAACGAGACTATAGTTAAAACTCTTACGGGGCTTGGCTTTGGAGTAAAGCTTAACGGAAACGATTTCACCGTAACCGTTCCCAGCTGGAGAGCCACTAAGGACGTTACGATAAAGGCAGATATCATTGAGGAAATAACCAGAATTTACGGATATGATAATTTCGAGGTATTCACCTCGGAAAGTGCGTTGCTTCCCGTCCGCAAGGAGATTTTGAAATCGGAGGAGGACAGAATGAAGGATATCCTCGTAAAGAGCTACCGTATGCACGAGGTTCATTCTTACATCTGGTCAGACAGCGCAAAGAATAAGGAGCTTGGAATAAGCACCCCCGAAAACGTCAAGATAATAAATGCGCAAACTCCCGACCACCAGAGCCTGAGAGTATCTATGATTCCCACGCTTCTTTCCTTCGTAAAGGAGAATAAGGGATACGCTGACGAATTTGGAATCTTTGAAATAGGACATACCGTGAACGGCCTCAGAAAAGACGGAACCTGCAACGAGCAGAACCGCCTCGGAGCAGTTCTTTATTCAAAGGTAAGAGGAGAGGAAGCGCTGTTTTCCGCTCTTACGGATACGGTATCGGAGCTTGTTTCGGATATCCTTCACAAGAAGGCGGATTTTGCGTCTGAGGAGTCAAGCTTTGATTTTGAGCATCCGGTAAATACCTTCGCTATTTGCGTTGACGGCGTGAAGGTCGGCGTTCTATCCGTGCCTCACCCGATTGTTCTTTCAAACATAGATAAGAAATGCGCAGTTGCCTTCTTCGAGATAGAAACGGAGAAATTTGCCTCGGTTAAAGCGGGAAAGAACAGCTACCGTGAGCCCTCAAAGTTCCCGGCTATCGATATTGACCTTACCTTTAATACAGATATATCTGCCGTTGATTTTGCAGTCCTTGCGGAGAAGGCGAAGAACGCTGCCGGCGCATCTCTTGCAGACGTTAAGGCCAAGGATATCTACAATGCAGAGGGAGTATCCGCCCTTACCATAAGATTTACCTTCATTTCAAAGGAGAAGACCTTGTCAAAGCAGGAGCTTTCTCCCGCTATTGACGCCATAATTTCAGCTCTTGCTGAGCTTGGATTGATTATGAAGGCGTAAGGGTTATCAATTAAATAGTTAACTAAAAAGAGCAGAGTAACCGTGAATGATTACTCTGCTCTCGTATTATATAGGATTAATTTTTAAGGAGCAACGCCCTCGGGAAGCTCACCCGTTTCAAGAAATGCGTTGTAGTAGGAAAGAATTATATCGTTAATTTGCTGGTCGGTAAGAGCTTCAACTTCGCTATAATGCTCTGCAACGTGCTCTGCCATAGTGTCAACGACATCCTCGTCAAGCTCAATTCCGTTTTCCGTAAAGGTTTGTTCAAGGGACTCCGAAATAGCATCAACGTATCCCTCGGGGTCGTTTACAAAGTCCTCTTTCTTAATGGAAAGAACCTCGTTAATGCCGTCTTTAATATTATCGTAGGTTTGTTCGTTTATAACCGAGTTTCCGCCAAAGCTATCTGCCATAACGGTTATCGAGAGCTTTGTTAAAGCGGTAACGAGGCCTGCGGTTCTGGGGTTAGAGTTGAGCTTTGATATAACGCTTGAAAGAACCGTTTGACCGTCAGCGCCTTTCTTGGTAAGCAAATCTGCGATGCTTGACGTGTCTTCTCCCGATGCCATAAGCAGAACCTTTTCATCGGAAAGAATGTAATAAGCGTCCTTGATAACCTTCAGGGTGGGAGCGAGAGTATCCTTATTAATTCCCTCGAAAACTCCTACCGCAGCGCCAAGCAGGTCGGCAGCCGGGCCCTCGGCGGTAAGCTCAAACACACCGTCATTATAAGCGGTGGCAGCAGAGTTCAAAACGTCAGATATAAGGGTTGAGAGATACGGGCTTTCTTCGAGCGCATCCATAATTGCGTTGATACCCTTTTTGTTATCCTCGGTAAGATTTTTCCAATCCATTTCGGATAGCTTTGAGCTTGAAGCGTATATCTTTATAGCCGGAGTCGAAATGGTTTCGGTCATTTCGTACTCTTCTTCGTAAAGGTTAAGGGTAGAGAGTGTGTTGTAAAGCAGCTTTCCGCCGCAATTACTTGTTATAACGATTCCTGTATTTTCGGCAAACGGCTTAATATATTCATCGTAAGATTCGGTTACCGTAACCGTTGCCTCCTGACCGGGAGCTTCCTCCTGCATAGAGTGAACTACGTCAGAGACTGTGGTAAGCATACCGGA
>JAZSBB010000013.1:0-9671 GCA_045602185.1 Eubacteriales bacterium | reverse complement strand
GAGACCTTCATACAGTCGATTTCAACCGGCACGGAAACCTTCTTCATAAGGTCGCCCATAAACACGAGCGAGCCTTTGAGTATGCATAGAAGAATGATACGCTTGTCCGTGTCCTTATAGTCCTCGTCAATGCGCTTTGCCAGCTCGGTGGTTATAGCGTCTATTTCCTGCTCGCTTATGAGAATTTTGGCAATATCCTTGTGCATAGCTCTAAAGCCTCCGTTTTTTTAGAAAACACTCTTCAGTATATTATTTTAGCAGAAAGAGCGAGGAAAGTCAATAAGAGTGGCGAACTTTATATAATATAAAATAAAAATATTTGTCTATCCACTTGACAAAACTCTTTTTTTCGGTTATAATATATCGTGCTTTCGTATGAATACGTAAGGATAAACTGCCTATCGGCATTTTTTGACGTTAAATAATTTGAAGGAGGTGCGAGTTGTGAAAAGAACATATCAGCCTAAGAAAAGACAGAGAAAAAAGGAACACGGCTTCAGAAAAAGAATGAAGACCGCTAACGGTAGAAAAGTTCTCAAAAGAAGACGCGCCAAGGGTAGAGCCAGACTCACCTATTAATTGAGTCACGCAGACGTGACAGGCCGCATAAGCGGCGTACAAAACCTCCGATAAACAGCCAAGGCTCATTTATCGGGGTTTTTGTGTTAAAAGAGGAAATTGTTATGAAATTCAAAGCTATATGCGAGAATCATCTGTACTCAAAAGCGTATTCAAAGGGTAAAAGAGCAGTGACGTCAGCTCTTGCAGTTTACGTTTTGCCCGACTATGCGGCAAAAAAACTGGCGAAAGCCCACCCACAAAAATTTATAGTCAACAGAATAGGACTTACGACTTCTACGAAGCTTGGCAGCGCAGTCGTAAGAAGCAGAACACGGCGCATTATGCGTGAGGGACTCAGACTTCTTGAAAAGGAGAGACCGCTGAAGGTCGGTTTTCTTATAGTTATCGCAGCAAGAAGCAGCGCAGTCAAGCTAAAAAGCACGGACATCAGGCTTCACCTTGAGTCCGCATTTACAAAGCTCGGTATGTTTAAAGAATGAAACGTTTAATGATTTGGCTTATACGCCTTTACCAGAAGATTATTTCTCCGATAAAACCGCCCTGTTGCAGATTTACTCCAACCTGCTCAGCCTATGCTATCGAAGCATTTAAGAAACGTGGCTTTTTCGTGGGACTGATACTTTCAACCGGACGAATACTGAGGTGTAATCCGTTTTTTAAGGGCGGATACGACCCGGTGCCCGAAAAAGGCTTCAGAAACCCGAAACCTATGGGAACGGAGAATAACGAAACTACCGAAACAACAGAAAAAGAAAAGGAACCTTCCTATGATGAAGATTAAAACCAAAAACGCACGCAGAGTTATAGCCTTTGCGTTAGCTGTTTTGACCGTTATTGCTCTGACGCTCTCGCTTTCCGCCTGCGGCGATTCAACGGAAGCCTTCAAGGAGCAAGCAAAACACGAAAGCAACGAGGCCTTCGTTGCCAGAATAATCGCTTCAAACGAAAGCTATAAATTAAGATTTTTAGCAGGATACAACGGATACGACATTTCTCCAAAGGAGAACGAACAAGCTCTTTCGGACGTAGATACTGATACTGTTAAGCCCGACTATAAGAAGGGCGTTGACGCCGGCAAAAAGGTTATGGAGCTTATACTCGAAAATTCTGCGTTCGCAAACGAAGCTGACAAGACGCTTTTTGAGGAATATAAGGACAGCCTGACGAGAGGCTCTATGGAGCTCGTTATAAACAACTCCGCCTTCAAGGTAAATTATGAGCTTAGCCACAAAAACGGATTCCCCGCTATACTGCTCGTATGGATAGGTAAATTCCTCGGCTGGCTTACGGGACTTGTAGGCGACTATTACGTTCTCGCTATAATGCTCTTTGCGGTTCTCGTAGAGATACTTATGCTCCCTATCGCTATAAAGCAGCAAAAGAACACGGTAGGTATGGCAAAGCTGAGACCTCAGATTGCTAAGATAGAGAAAAAATACGCAGGAAGAACCGACCCCGCAACCCTCCAAAAAAAGAGGGAGGAAGTCTTGGCGCTCCAGCAAAAAGAGGGCTATAGTCCCTTCTCCGGCTGTCTGCCTCTGCTTCTTCAGCTTATAGTAGTCGGTTTTATTCTCTACCCCATAATTCAAAACCCGCTGCGCTACGTGCTTGACCAGTCTGACGGATTTTCCTCAGCGCTGCTTTATTTCGCAACGGCGCCTAAGGCAACCGGCGGTCTTGGACTCCAGCTTTCCTCTCAGGGTAACGTTATCGAGCTGCTTTCGCACCTTGACCTTGGCTCAATGGAAAAAATCAAGGAATTTGCGCTTATAGGAAACGGAGCCGAAATATTTGACGCATTCAAGGGCCTTCCTATGCCTAAGTTTACTGCCTTTGGAATAAATCTTGGAGAGGTCCCCAGCTTTACGAGCATTCTCATTCTTGTGCCTATCCTCAACGTTGCTGCGCAGTGGATAACTATGTTCCTTACGAAAAGATGGAACAATACCGGCTACAACGCCGCTATGGACGGTCAGTCTGCCGCTTCTATGAAGATAATGGAATTTCTGCCTCTTCTTATGACGCTTTGGATTCTCTTTAAAATCCCGTCAATGATAGGTGTTTACTGGTTATTCCGTTCTCTTATATCTCTTTTGAAGCAATTCCTCATTAAGCTCGCTATGCCCGTTCCGAAATTTACCGAGGAGGAGCTGAAGGAGCTTGAAAAGCTCGAAAAAGAACGCCAGAAGGCTCAAAAGGCAGCTCTCAAGGCTCAGCCGAAATTCAAATCACTTCACTATATAGACGATGATGATTACGAGGAGCTTCCTAACGTAAAGACTAATGCGCCCGAGAAAAAAAGCTCGGCAAACGCTCCCGAAATCAAGGACTGATAAATCAATTAAAGAAAGGCTTCTTAACAAAATGATAAAAGAAATTATTGCCAGCGGTAAGGATATTATCGAGGCAAAGGAAAACGCAAGAGAAGCGCTCGGCGCAAGTCCTCTTGACGATGTGAAATTCGAAGTAATTCACGCAGGAAGCAAGGGAATATTCGGTATAATAGGCGTAAAGCCTGCTCAGGTAAGAGCTTATATTGAGCTTCCCGACCCTGTAGAAAGACATAAAAACCGCCACGAAAAACAAAAGAAAAACAGAACCGAAAATAACGGTCAGGAAAAGAAAAGCTCAAATAATCCGTCCCATAATAAGCAAAAGGCTAAACCCCAGGAGAAAAAGAGCTCTGAGGCTGAGTCTCCCAAGGAAAAGGCAATCCCCGAAAACGAGCTTAAATTTACTCTCCGTGAGGTTGGCGTAGGCGAGGATATGTCCTTTGATTTCGTTAAAACTCTTATTTCGGATATAGGTCTTAACGCTGTCGCAGAGCTTTATTCCTGCGAGGACGGAACGAGAAGAATAAATATATCCGGAGAAGACGCTTCCACGCTTATCGGACATCACGGTGACACGCTTGATGCGCTTCAGTATCTCGCAAATCTTGCCTCCGCAAGGAAGAATATCAACGGCGAGCGTGATAAAAGCCGTGTTACTATCGATATCGAAGGCTACAGAGCAAAAAGAGAGGAAACTCTCAGAGCGCTTGCCCGCCGTATGGCAGCTAAGGCAGTACGCAACAACAGAAGCGTTATGCTTGAGCCTATGAGCGCATACGAGAGAAGAATAATACACTCCGAAATTCAGGGAATTGAGGGCGTTTCCACCAACTCAATAGGCTCTGACAATAACAGAAAAATAGTTATCTTCCTCACCGATAAAAAGCCGGTTGGCATTTTTGAGGAGGACGCTGAAGAAGCAGAAAACACGAATGCAGAGATAACCGAGGCTGACGTTTTTGAAAACGGCGCCGAGGAAACCGAAAGCACCGAGGAATAATATGAGCTACGGTTCTGTTATAGCCGCAATATCTACCCCGTCCGGAAAGGGCGGGGTTGCGCTTATCCGGGTAAGCGGTGAAGGCGCAGTCGATATCTGCGAAAGGGTATTCAAGCCGAAATCGAAAAAAAAGCTCTCCGAGCTTCCCGAAAGATTTCAGGCCTGGGGCGATATCATAAAAAACGGTGAAAAAATCGATGACGGAATGGCTACGGTTTTCCGTGCGCCCGCCTCCTATACCGGAGAGGATACCGTGGAAATAACCTGCCACGGCGGCATTCTGATTACCGAAAGGGTTCTTGAAGCGATATTTACCGCAGGCGCCGTTCCTGCCGAAAGAGGCGAATTTACCGAGAGAGCCTTCATAAACGGAAAGCTTTCGCTCACCGATGCAGAGGCAATCGGCAACCTTCTCGAAGCTAAAAGCGATGAGCAAATCAGACTCGCCTCACAAAAATCAAGGACAAGACTCACCGAGGCTCTCGAAAAAATCAGAGCCGACCTCACCGAGCTTCTCGCTTCGGTTTTCGCAAGGATAGATTATCCCGATGAAGACCTCGGAGATTTTACAAACGAGCAAACGCTGAAAAAACTCAGAAAAATCAAAGCCGATACAGAAAAGCTTATATCTACCTACTCCACGGCAAGAGCAATAAACGAGGGTATAAACGCAGTTATATGCGGAAAGCCAAACGTTGGAAAAAGCTCGTTATACAATGCGCTTCTCGGAGAGGACGCCGCTATAGTTACCGATATAGAGGGAACGACAAGGGATATCCTTTCGCAAAAGCTTCCCTTAGGCAGAGTAATGCTTAACGTTTCGGACACTGCCGGACTCAGAGCGAGCGAAGCTGCAGACACTGTCGAAAAAATAGGAATGCAGCGCAGCGAAAGAGCTATAGAGGGCGCAGAGCTTATTATTGCGGTTTTTGACGGCGCAAGGCCCGTTGATAGCGAGGACAACGCCTTAATTTCAAGGCTTCTGCCGCTCTCCGTTCCAAAGATAGCCGTTATAAATAAAAGCGACCTCGAGCAAAATTTCACCCTCTCCGAGCCTTCTGCCTTTGACAAGGTTATAAGCGTTTGCGCAAAGGACGAGGAAAAAACGAGGGAGCAGCTTGCAAAGATAATAGACGGGCTTTTTACCGATGAAAAGCTTATTGCCGGGGAAGACGCTATCGTGGCTTCCGCAAGGCAAAACGCTACGCTCATTTCATTAAAGGAATACGTTACGTCAGCTATAGAGGCTTTTGAGGCGGCGCAATTTACCGATGCGGCCGCTTCGGAAATCGAGCTTGCGCTCGGTGCTATTTCAGAGACGGACGGAAAAGCCGTCTGCGAAGACGTGCTGAATGAAATTTTTTCAAAATTCTGCGTTGGAAAGTAATCCGGAGGCGTAAAGAGTCATATAATGGAACAGAAACGATTCACAAAAAACGATAACGGCTTTATCTGCAAGAATTGCGGCAGAGAGGTGCTTCCGCTTGGATATACCTCGAGAAATCACTGCCCTTTTTGCCTTTGCTCTCTGCACGTTGACATAAATCCCGGTGACAGAGCGAATAGCTGCGGCGGCATTCTTCGCCCTATAAGCGCCTTGCCTGACGCAAAAAAGGGATATATTATAGTTCACAGATGTGAAAGGTGCGGCGCTACCGTTCGAAACAAGGCGGCTCACGAGGCAAAAATTCAGCCTGACGACACAAATCTCATTATAAAGCTCACGTCAGGAAATATTTAGTATTAATTTTTTTAAAAAAGTTATTTACAAATCGGTATATATATGTTAAAATATACTTATCAATTTAATAGAAGGAGTTAGTTATGGCAAACAACAATTCTCTCACCGCAACCTACGATGCGCTTGACCTTTGGATAAGAGTTGTCATTCAGATACTCGGTGGCGTTATAGTCGGCGGTATTTACCGTATCGTTCGCTTCACCGAAACCAAGAATACTATGACTCTTATAGTCGGCCTTCTCGTCACCTTCACCTTCGTTGGTAACATCGTTGCTTGGCTTGTTGACCTCGTTACCCTTGTTATGAACGGTAAGTACACGGTATTCGTTGACTGATTTTACATAGGGACTGCTTCTTTTAGGCAGTCCTCACACACAGCATTTTTAAGCGTTATCTAATAAAACCGGGAGTGCTTATAAATTAGCTCTCCTGTTTTTTGTCGTTTTACATATTTTTTCGGAGACTACAATGACCAACACACATATAAAAGAAAGGGACGTCTTCAAATTAAGCCGTCTTATGTACATATTCGAAGCGATGTTTGAGTATTTTATTACTCTGCTCACTTCGGGAGCATATCTTGCAAAGCTTACGACAACCATTGGAATTTCTGACGGTATGACCGCCGTTCTTTCCTCTATCACCTCTCTTGCGGGTATGTTTCAAATCATTTCAATATTCCTTGCTCACAAAACACCCGTGAAACGCTGGGTTTTGCCGTTAACCTTTCTCACTCAGTCACTGGTGTCTACTCTTTACGTTCTTCCGTTTCTTAACCTTGGCGGCGCAGCGCCGGTTATTTTCTTTGCAATAATGCTTATAAGCAAGGCGGGTTCAAACATAACGCCGCCGATAAAGGCAAACTGGTTTCTTTCCCTTGTTGATGACAAAAAGCGAGGCGATTATCAGGCTAAAATAAACATCGTTTCTCTTGCAGGCGGAATGATATTCACCCTTGTCGCAAGCTCGGTCATAGATACCTTTGAGGCTAACCAAAATCTTAACGGCGCATTCACCGTTATGACCGTCACTATCTGTATTCTTACGTTATTGCAGGTATCTGCGCTGATTATCGCAAAGGAAAAGCCTACCGTTTCCGAAAAAACGGAATCCCCATTCAAAGCGTTAAAATCGCTCTTTAAAAATAACGTTTATAAGAGAGTTATAATAGCAAATTTCCTTTGGGCTATCGCTACGAATATAACCACTCCATTCCTCAGCACCTTCCAGATTAAAGAGCTTGGATTTTCGATGACATTTATTTCAGGTATTGGAATAGTTCTGAGTATTTTGCATATTTTCGTGGTTTATTTCTTCGGAAGATACTCAATGCACCATTCCTATACGTCAATTATGCGTATTTCCTATATTTTTGCGGCGGCATCATTTCTTTTCGTTTCTATCTCCACTCCCGCAAACGGGTACGTGGTATTTACTATTTACCGCCTTGCTTTCCTGCTTTTTGAGTCGGCAAATACCGTCAGCGCAACGAGCATTCTTTTCATTATCGTTCCGCAAAGCGACAGAACCTCGGCAATAGCTATAAATACGATAATTTCAGGCCTTGCGGGATTTCTTATGACGCTTGCAGTAAGCCCGATAGTAAGCTTTATACAAAGCACCGAAATTTTCGTTTTTGGCATTCAGGTTTATGCTCAGCAAATCCTTGCCGTAGCTTCTCTCGTTATTACTCTATTTATTTTTCTCTACTATCAGCTATTCTGCCACAAGCTCCTTAAAAAGACCAATTAACAAAAATCAACCTAACAATAAAAAATCCCATATCAGCCCTTCTCCTTTAGTAAGGATTTCGGTAAATATGGGATTTGTTTTTTATTTTTTGAGAATTAAAAAGATAATTATTGCTACGGCGAGGGTTGAAAGACCAAAGGCAAGGGTAAGCACCGTATATATATTGAAGCCGGTTTTCTTTTTAATCTTATCGTCCGTATAAATCAGCTTCGCCTTGCGCAAAGCGGTAATAACCGGCTTATACAGCAGCATAGCTATTGCACTGTTCATCAATGCCTTTGCAAGATTAAAGGGAAGAAACAACGTTGGTATTAGCTCTATTACTGCCTCACGGGGCTGTCCCATAAAAAACGGCGTTATAAGAATATTAAGTCCTATCATAACGGCGCATAAAACCGCCGTTGCGCTATAGAAGGCTATTATCGAGCCAAAAAAGGTTCTTTTATACTTGTATATAAGCGAGGACACAAGAGAAAAGGTTGCAGATGAAGCGAAATTCATTATAAATCCATATATACCGGTATCGCTTATTGAAAGCTCTATCGTTGCGGCAAGAAGTGAGGTTATTACCGCCGAAAGCGGCCCGAATATAAAGCCGGACATCGCTATTATCGCATCCTTTGCGTCAAAGGTCAAAAACATAACCTTAAGATGAAACACCAACGAAACAACGTAGGCAAGCGCTGCAAACATCGCTATTCCCACTATTTTATGGACTAGATTTTTCTTTGTTCTCATACAATCTCCTTTTTATTGACAGGAGTAAAAACGAAAAAATCCCGCTGCTTTTTTGACGGGTTCTGATACCGGCAAAATAATATCGGCGGGATTTTATGATCACTCTGTAGGTACGCATATATTTCGGCGAATGGTAGAAAAACAAAAAATATATGAGTATATACAAAGCACATTCGTTTTCTCATCCGGACTTTACCGTCGGTTAAGGAATTTCACCTTATCGGGAAAAGAGCGCCTAAATTGCACCTTCTTTTCTTCGCAGACTTTACTGCCGGTATGGAATTACGCACAGAGTGCGTTCACCAATCCCCAAATCAAAATGTGAATTTTAAAGTATTGCCTAACGCACTTTATGCGTGCGTTAGGCAATTTATGCGTTTAGCTATAAATCAAAAACTAATATTAGCCAAGGATTTCAGAAACAACGCCCGAACCAACGGTACGACCGCCTTCACGGATAGCGAATCTAAGTCCCTTTTCGCAAGCGATGGGAGAGATAAGCTCAACAGTCATATCAACGTTGTCGCCGGGGCGGCACATCTCAACGTCTGCGGGAAGGTTGATGATGCCGGTAACGTCAGTAGTTCTGAAATAGAACTGAGGTCTGTAGCCAGAGAAGAAGGGCTTAGAACGGCCGCCTTCCTTTTCGGTAAGAACGTAAACCTGACCTACGAACTTGGTGTGAGGGTTGATTGAACCGGGCTTTGCAAGAACCTGACCTCTTTCGATCTCGTTCTTCTGGATACCACGGAGAAGAAGACCAACGTTGTCACCAGCCTCAGCGCTGTCCATAAGCTTATGGAACATCTCGATACCGGTTACAACAGTCTGCTTAGACTCTTCGGTAAGACCAACTATTTCAACAACGTCACTCATCTTGATAGTACCTCTCTCAACTCTACCGGTGGAAACAGTACCACGGCCGGAGATGGAGAATACGTCCTCGACAGGCATAAGGAAAGGAAGGTCAGCCTTTCTGTCGGGAGTAGGAATGTAAGAGTCAACAGCGTCCATAAGCTCCTTAATGCAAGCATACTCGGGAGCGTCAACACCGTTAGATGAGGTAAGAGCCTCACGAGCAGAACCACGGATAATCGGAATGTCATCGCCCGGGAACTCGTACTCGTTAAGAAGGTCTCTGATTTCCATTTCAACAAGGTCAAGAAGCTCTTCATCGTCAACGATATCGCACTTGTTCATAAATACAACGATTGCGGGAACGCCAACCTGACGAGCAAGAAGAACGTGCTCTCTGGTCTGTGCAAGAGGGCCGTCAGTACCTGCAACAACGAGGATTGCGCCGTCCATCTGAGCAGCACCGGTAATCATGTTCTTAACGTAGTCAGCGTGGCCGGGGCAGTCAACGTGAGCGTAGTGACGATTATCAGTTTCGTACTCAACGTGTCTGGAGTTGATTGTGATACCACGAGCTCTTTCCTCGGGGCAGTTGTCGATCTGGCTGTAATCAAGGAACTCAGAGCCGTTTGCAAGGGAAAGAGTCTTGGTTATAGCAGCTGTAAGAGTG
>JAZSBB010000012.1:0-6030 GCA_045602185.1 Eubacteriales bacterium | reverse complement strand
ATTATTGCATAAAATCCGCAGATTAAAACGTGTTCGTATTAGGTTATGCTTGCCTATAGAGAGGGTGAACCACCTCGTAGGCAGCGGTCGGAGCCGTGTTCAGCCGAGCTGATTTTTCGAGCAGGGGCTTTGCTATTTTTGAAAGCTAATTGAAGGTTTTTTCTTCCTTCAAAGCCTCGGTGATAAGGCCTTAAAGCTCGTGAATCATTTTGGGCTTTGGAAGGGCAACGCTAACGGGGAAGCTTTTGTATTTTTTGCCGTAAAGCTAACCGCTCTTACGTATCCCGAGCAAAGCTCGGGCAGATTTATCGGCCGCCTTATTTCCAACGTATCCTTCAATATTACACATAATTATTTCCGTTATAACGGCGGCATACGCCGCTTGATTTCCTTTTGCGAAGGAACCTTCCGTACGGTGATATCCGCCTTATTAATACGGCCCTTCGCTCAGTTTGTTTTACGTTAGTTAATCCGTATCTGTATTGATAAACCTATGGGATAAAGTCAATGCTTTCCTGATGTTTTATTAGCTTTTTGGATTGACAGAGCCTAGTTGCTGTGTTAAAATATTCTCATACTACCCAAGAGAAGCTCAATTTGGCGCATTATTGCATAAAATCCACAGATTAAAACGTATTCGGATTAGGTTATGCTTGCCTAGGCAAAAACGTTTTTGCAATATAAACGCAAGAAAGAGGTAAATATGAAGACGTCAACCGAAATCAATTCTGCGGCAAAAATTATAGGCGGAGAAGAAAAGGCTATTGAATATATAGCAAAAGCAGGCTTTGAAGCCTGGGATTTTTCGATGTTTCGTATGTGCGAATACGACCGGCAGGCAAAAAAGCTGCTCGATAACGACCACCCGCTTGCAAGCAGCGAATATCTCAAATTTGCAAGGCGCTTAAAACAGATAGGCCTTGATAACGGAATAGTCTGCAATCAGTCGCACGCCCCGTTTCCTCTCTATTCTCACGAAATTCGCTCGTATATGAAAAGAGCGATAGAATGCACCGGCGAGGCGGTCGGAAAAATCTGCGTTATTCACCCGGATAATTACAAAAGCGCAGAGGAAAATGCAGAGATGTATTTTGAGCTTTTGCCCTTCGCAAAGGAATGCGGGGTAAAAATCGCAACCGAAAATATGTGGAACTGGGATGACGAGCTTAATCAGGCAGCGCCCGCAGCCTGCTCCTCTCACGAAAGCTTTGTCGCTCATATTGACGCAGTAAACGACGAGTATTTCACCGCTTGTCTTGATTTGGGACACGCTGAAATGAGAGGCCTTGAAACCTCTGCGGTAAAAATGATAAAGGCGCTCGGAAATAGGCTTGGAGCGCTCCATGTTCACGATAACGATCTTCACGATGACAGCCACCAGATACCCTTTTCTATGAAGATGGATTTTGATGCCATAATCGGTGCATTGAAGGAAATCGGATATAAGGGCGATATGACTCTTGAGGCAGACGCTTATCTGTCGTATTTCTGCAACGGAGACGAAACGAGGGTGCTTCGGGGGCTTAAGAACCTTAATAGCAGCGCAAAGCGCCTTGTTGAAATGTTTCGGGCATAAATGATTTAATAATCGATTTAATTTGACACGCAGTGGGAGTAAAAAGCCGTTAATGTGAGCGTTTGTTTACATATTTCGGCTCTTTATTTTTTGTTTTTTTGAAAAAACAGCTCCTATTCAAAGAAATTTTATGCCGAAAAAGAGAGAAAACAACCGATTTCCGCAAAATATTAATGTATTGTGTAATTTGTACAAATAACCCCGTCTTGATTATGTAAAATATACGAAAAAGAATTACTTAACACTATTTGTCTTGACTAAATTTTCAAATTATGTTATTATTTAAAATACAAAGTGACATGAAGTCTGATGCCCCGTTGTGCGTCCTATGCGAAGGTGCATTTCGGTGGATTTCATTTTCGGCTGAATCTGCCGAACAACGTATCGGGACGTCATAACACTTTTCCCTGCACGAAACCGCCTTGCAGGGTAGGAATATCAGGCGGCCAAAATTAAAAAGGAGAAATTTATGAAAAAGAGAATTGTTTGTCTGTTCCTTGCCGTTCTTATGGTTCTCGGTTCGGTTTCGCTTCTTGCTTCGTGCGGCGAAGAAGAGTGCACCAACCACGTTGACGCAAACCACGACGGTAAGTGCGACACAGAAGGCTGTACTCAGACTCTTCCCGTAAAGCACGAAGATAAAAACGAAGACGGTAAATGTGACGGTTGCGGTAAGACGATGGAAACAACCGAGGAGGAGGAGTGCGAACACGAAGACGAAGACTATGACGGATATTGCGATATCTGTGATGAAGAGGTCGAAATCGAGGTTTGTGAGCACGAGGACGTAAACGAGGACGGATACTGCGACCTTTGCGATGAGGAAATGAACGAGGGTGAAGAGGAAGAAATAATCAGCTATCCTTGGGAATCTCAGTCCTTGATTTTCCAGATGACTCACAATACCAACGGAGACCAGCTTCCTTCTGCCTGCGAGAGATATCTTGCCGGAGAGGACGATACGGCTTCCGAGGGCATCGATAACAAGGTTCGTAACAGAAACAACCTTGCAACCTACTACACCGGCGTAACCGTTAAGTATCTCTACTATGATGACACCCCTGCCTACAACTGGGGTAGGAGCGTAGACCTTATTGAGAGCACCGTTAACTCCGGTACCACGAAGGAAGCTCCCGATATGTACTGCAACTTTGTTTACGACCTTGTAGGAGCTTCTCTTAAGAACTGCTTTGCTAACCTCAGAGGAACCTCCAGAGGAACCGGCGACCTTGCAGGACTTAACTATTTCTCGTTTATGGACGAGGAGTACATTAACGCATATAATGCGTCAATCAAGGCTGCGGAAGAAGGAAACTACGACGTAGAATTTGATGATGAGGGCTATATGTATGAGTATATGCATTCGCTTTCGCTTTCCAGACATAAGATGTACATACTTGCTTCCGACTACTTTACCGATATGATTCGCGCATTCTTTATCGTTCCCGTAAGTATTGCGCTTCTCCAGGACGTTGGTGCAGACATAACAGGCGACAGGGACAATAGCGGCGCATTTGACATCGAGGACTTCTACGACCAGGTAGAAGCAGGTGAGTGGACGTACGACCTTCTTGCTCAGTACAGTGAAGCTATTTATCATAGTTCGGGCTCCAGCTCGGGTGGATGCAGTCTTTATGACGATAAGGTTGGCTTTGCTATAGCAACTAACGGTCTTGCGGCTTCCGGCTTCCTTTACACCTCTTCGGTTACCATTATCGAGAGAGAATTTGACGATACTACTAACGATTACACCTATAGCTATCCCGCTGATAACAACGACCTTTACAATTTCTGCGATGCGGCAGATTCCTTGTTTAAGAAACCGGGTATTTGTGTTGTAAAAGAAAAGGATACCGATTACGATGTCAACTGGGGTGATTACAACTATCTTGCTATCCGTACGAGATTCGGTCAGAACCACGTTCTCTTCGGCGATATTATGCTTGTAGGCGCTCTTGAATTCCCCGAATATCAGGACCTTAAGGATACCGGTACAGGATTTGGTATCGTTCCCGTTCCCGTTTACAAAGCAGGCGACAGATATCTTACTCAGATACACAATATGGGCCGTCCCGGCGCAATCTCTGCTAAGACTCTTAAGTTCGTAGAATGCACCGCATTCCTTAACTATCAGTCAACCCACTCAACCGAAATACTTGACGAGTACTACAACTACAAGCTCCAGTATGACGTTGCAGGCGGTACCGAGGTTTACGGAACTGTTGAAATGCTTCAGTACATTCGTGCAAACGTTCGCAGCGCATTCGACAAGTGCTTCGAGGACTCTATCGCTTACTTCTACGAAGGTGTGGAAAACACTGAAAAGTGGCACGATATGATAATGGACGCAAAGTATCAGCTTACTTCGATGCGTACTGAGTATAACGGAATCGCTGGGGCTAAGGATACTTACCTTGACAGACTTACCGCGCATTACGTTCAGCTTGACGACTAATATTAAAAACAAAAACGGGTAATGCTTCGGCATAACCCATAACCGCCGAGGCTGTGTTATCGCTTTCAAGGGCTTTAACACAGCCTCGGTTTTTTCTTCGTTATTTTTAAGCGAAGGAGTCTCAATTTCGCTTTGCGGACTGAATTTTCGGCGTTTATTTCATTATTTAACTGTTACTTGCAAAAGACTTTATTATGTGTTATAATTCTATTAACCTCAATAATGAAGGATTAGATTATGAAAAATAAAAAATATATCCTGGCGTCAAAATCTCCGAGGCGCAGGGAGCTTCTTTCCCGACTTGCCGAGGAAATGGGCTTTGAATTTGAAATAGTGTGTCAAGAGGTGGACGAAGACTTGCCTTGCGGTGTGCCAACCTATGAGGGAGTGCGTATCCTTGCGGAGAGAAAGGGCAGGGCGGTTGCCGAAAGAAGCGAATATTTTGATACGCCGGTTATTTCCTCGGATACCTTGGTTGAGCTTGACGGCAAAGCCTTAGGAAAGCCGCAAAGCTGTAATGAGGCAATAGAAATGCTTCGTTCTCTGTCGAAAAGGTCGCATTTCGTCCGCACCGGGATAGCCGTTTCGTATAGGGGCGCAGTATATAGCGGAGTTGCCTCAACCGAGGTCGTATTTTCAGAAATCCCCGAAAGTGAGATTTTATACTACGTTGAAAGCGGGGAGCCTATGGATAAGGCGGGAGCGTACGGAATTCAAGGCTATATAGGCAAATTCGTTAAGGAATATATCGGTGAATTTGACACGGTGGTGGGGCTAAATCTCACCTTGACACGTTCGCTTATAAACCTGGCTCTTGGAGGACGGGATAGTGACTAAAGCTGAAAAAAGAAAAAGACTCTCCGAAGTATCAGAGCGTCTGAAGAAGCTATATCCCGCCGCCGAATGCGCCCTTCAATACGAGGGCGACCCTTGGAAGCTGCTGGTTATGGGAAGGCTTTCTGCGCAGTGTACGGACAAAAGAGTTAACCTTGTATGTAAAGATTTATTTACAAAATACCCTACTGCCGAGGCTATGGCAAACGCAGAGTTAGAGGAGCTTGCCGAGATTGTAAAGCCTTGCGGATTATACAGAGTTAAGGCGCAGAATATAAAGGACGCCTCGAGAATGCTCGTTTGTGAATACGGCGGCGTCCTTCCCGATAAAATGGACGAGCTTTTGCGTTTTGCCGGTGTGGGAAGGAAGGTTGCAAATCTGCTTTTGGGGGATATATACAAAAAGCCTGCCGTAGTATGCGACACGCATTGTATCAGGATTTGCGGAAGGCTTGGAATGTATCCCGAAAAGGAGAAAAACCCCTATAAGATAGAAAAGATACTTTCACAGATATTAGAGCCTACAGAAAGCTCTGACTTTTGTCATAGAATAGTCCTTTTCGGGCGTGAGATTTGCTCCGCCAGAAATCCTGCTTGCGCCGACTGTCCCGTCTCGGAGCTTTGCGAAAGGCAGAGGAGAAAAAACAATGAACGGTGAAAAGAAGAGACTTTCGCTCCCCGTCATAGTCGAGGGGAGATATGATAAGTGCGCTCTTTCGGCTATTTTTTCGGGACTGATAATAAGCCTTGACGGCTTTTCGGTTTTCAATTCGAAGGAAAAACAGACTCTTATCAGGCGTGTGGCGGAGAAGGGCGTTATAGTGCTTACCGATTCGGACGGAGGCGGAAGGCAGCTGCGCTCGTTTTTGTCGGGCATTTTGCCGCCGGATAAGGTCTTTAACGTTTACATTCCGAAAATTGCCGGCAAGGAGCGCAGAAAAACAAAGCCCTCAAAGGAGGGACTGCTCGGAGTCGAGGGAATGAAGCCCGAGATTCTTTACGATGCGCTTTCCGCCTTCACGGAGGAGGGCAAAAGCTCTGAGGGTGAAGCCGAAAGGGAAATAACGAGCGCCGAGTTTTACGAGGACGGATTTTCGGGCGGCGAAAATTCTTCCGAAAAGCGAAGAATACTTGCCGAGCGCCTCGGACTTGCGGGAGATATCAG
>JAZSBB010000011.1:0-8047 GCA_045602185.1 Eubacteriales bacterium | reverse complement strand
CATACAAAAAACAAAACAAGGGCTGTCGCATTTAGGCATAGGCAAGTGCAACCCAATTCGAACACGCCTAAAGCTATATAAATCCACGCTATTTCCCGATATCTCACTCACAAAGTCCTACTTTGCTTCGTTCAATATCAGAAAATATCGAGAATTTCTCCAAGCTTTAGGTAAAAATTATTTTAAGCTAGCGGATTTTTTGCAGTAAAAGTCGAAAATTTCGAGTAATATGAGGATATTGCAAGAATTTTTGGCGCATTATTTCATAAAATCCGCAGATTAAAACGTATTCGGATTAGGTTGCGCTTGCCTAACCAAATAAAAAACAGTGGTATTGTAAAAAACACAATACCACTGCATAAAAAGAGCATTTTTGAGGGAAACGAGGTTGAAAACCTGCGGTTTTCCTCAATTTTTCATTTTTTGCTTTTTATCAATATCCGCTTATCGGAAGGTCGGTGTTATCCTCTCCCTTTTCTATGTCTAAAATCCTGACGTAATACGAGGTATTATCGTTCACCTTCACCAGCGTACGCTCTCCTACCCTCTTTCCCATAAGGGCGTTTCCGAGCGGAGATTCCTTGCTTACGTAGCCCAAAAGAGCATTTTGCCTCAGCGTAGTTACTATCTGTATAGTCTTTTGCGCATTGTTTTTCTCATTTAATATCTTAACTCGGTCAAAGAGATTTACTACTCCCTCATCGCTCCCAACGTCTATAACCTTTGCGGTTCTAATCATATTGTTAAGATATCTTATTCTTCCTTCGTTGCGGCGTTTTTCTCTTTTAGCTTCCTTATATTCGGCGTTCTCGGAAAGGTCTCCGAATTCTCTCGTTCTTGACATTTCAAGAAGGAGCTTCGGGCCGAGCACGTTCGTTCGGTACTCGATTTCCTCCTCCATCTTTTTTATGTCAACAGCCGTAAGCTCATCATACATAAGCTAACCTCACACAAGAAAAATCAAAATATATCCAACCGACACACAAGCACCGAGAATCGCTCCGAATACCACCTGCAAGGGCGTATGTCCAACGAGAACCTTCAGGTTTTCGGTTTTAATCTCGGTATTATCGGAAAGGAATGCCTTATTTATAGCATTAGCCAGCTCCTTTATAGAAACTGCCTGCTTACCCGTTTCCCTGCGGACGCCCACGGCATCGTGCATAACTACGAGAGCAAGTACTGCCGAAATCGCAAAAACGGCGGTATTAAAGCCCTCTACCCAGCCGACCATAATCATAAGCGCTGTTACCGTTGCGGAATGGCCGCTGGGCATTCCGCCGTCCCCAAAGAATCGCTCAAAGGTAAATTTGCGATATACTATTATGTTTACCACAGTTTTTATAAGCTGTGATAAAAGCCAAGCGGAAGCCGCAGCCAAAATTATATGATTGGTGAAAAAATCCTTGATAAAATCCATCCGCCTTATCCTTTTTTGCCCTCTACGTAATTTTTTATAGCTAAAAACGACTGCTCAGAAACACAATGCTCGATTCTGCACGCATCTGCCACAGCAATATTCTCGTCCACTCCTATTCGTATAAGCAAATCGGTCAGTATTTTATGGCGCTCGTATATTCCCTCGGCAACCTCTCTGCCAACGTCAGTAAGCGAAATATATCCTTCCCTGCTGACGTTTATATAGCCGCCGCCACGAAGAAGACCTATAGCTCGGCTCACCGAAGGCTTAGAGAAGCCCATTTCCTCGGAAATATCTATAGAACGAACTCTTTCGTTTTTCGTAGTAAGACGCAGTATCGTTTCAAGATACATCTCACCTGATTCCTGTAAATTCATCTGGCCCCCCACATTTTTATTATTTTAAAATACCCACTTTTTTATGATAACATACTTTTTTAAAAAAATCAAGTATTGAACGGCGACTATCCGGCATAAGTGAAATACAGTTGATAAAATTTCATCAGTTTTTTCATAGATATGAAAAATGCGGCAGAGGCGATATGAAAAAACAATGCCTCTGCCGCAGCTTATTCGGTTATACCGATAGAGCCGCTTTTATGTTAAAAAGCTTAATAATTCTCTTTTCTAACCTCAAAGAAGCTCTGAGGATGGGCGCATACGGGGCAAACCGCGGGAGCCTTCATTCCCATTACGAGATGACCGCAGTTGCGGCATTCCCACATAGTCATTTCAGCCTTTTCAAATACCTGCTGCATCTCAACGTTTGAAAGAAGCTTTCTATATCTTTCCTCGTGAGATTTTTCGATAGCCGCTACTGCTCTGAACTGGAATGCAAGAGCCTTGAAGCCCTCCTCCTCAGCCTCTTTTGCAAACTTATCGTACATATCGGTCCACTCGTAGTTTTCGCCCTCTGCCGCTGCAAGAAGATTTGCTGCGGTGGTGCTGATTCCGCCAAGAGCCTTGAACCAAAGCTTTGCGTGTTCCTTTTCGTTATCTGCAGTCTGCTGGAATATAGCTGCTATCTGCTCATATCCCTCCTTCTTTGCAACTGAAGCAAAGTAGGTGTACTTGTTTCTCGCCTGAGATTCTCCTGCAAAAGCGGTCATAAGATTCTGTTCTGTTTTCGTTCCCTTGAGTTCCATTTGAAGTTCTCCTTTTGATTTGTTTGTTTTGTTATTTTTAATTATATTGCTTTTTTTAAAAAGTTATTCACTTCTGCCGGGCGTAGTCCTTTCTCGGCAGCCGTTGCATATTCCTTTTGCTCTCAGCTCGTATGAATCAATCACGGCTTCTGAATATCTGCCAAGTAAGCTGTTAAACTGCGGAATGTCGAAATCATATATACCGCCGCATTCGGTGCAAAAAAGATGTCCGTGGGGAATATAAGACTTATCATATCGTGAGGAACCGTCCTCGCCGTTTATCCGGCGTATCATTCCCTCCTTCTCAAGAGCCTTGAGATTATTATATACGGTAGCTCTTGATATTGTCGGTAGCCTGGATTTTGCCAGAGAAAAAATTTCCTCAGCCGTGTGATGACACATATCCGAACGAAGCACGTCAAGTATTACTGCTCTTTGCCGTGTCATATTTTTCTCCTCAACTCATTATTAGATTCGTTCTAAAAATATTATACACAGTCTAAAACGGTTTGTCAATACTTTTTTGAAAAAACCAAAAAATTTTTTTGGGAAATTTTTTGGTTTTTTCTTTTATTAATCTTTTAAAAATACGCTATCAATCTATAGTCATATCAAGCTTAAATCTGAGAATTTTTCTTAGAGTATTTTTCGGAAATTCCTCTGTACGAACCTTGAGAAGACCTATCTTCTTATAAGGAACGGCGGTGCGGTTATAACTATCAACGAAGGGCTGAAGATACGCCTTAACGTCCTCTATGCCGTTCTTTGAAATATACTCGCTATCCGGGTAAACCTCAGCAACTATAGTGTTATAGGAATCTCCCCTTTTTGATTTTCCTTCATATACTATAATTTCAAGTACGCCCGGAACCGAAATAAGCTCGTTTTCAATCTCCTCGGGATAAACGTTCTTACCGTTTGAAAGAATGATAATGTTTTTAAGTCTTCCCGTTATATAAAGCTCCCCTTCCTTTCCAAGCCTTCCGTAGTCACCGGTATGGAAAAATCCGTCTTTGTCTATTGCTGCTGCGGTAGCCTGCTCGTCATTATAGTAGCCGAGCATAACGTTAGAGCCTTTAACGAGAATTTCGCCCTCTGCGTCCTCGTTTGGATTTTCTATTTTCACCTCGTCTATAGAAAGAACGGGGCCTACGCTTCCGGGGCGGTTCTTTACGGAATGGTTAACCGCTATAATAGGCGCACACTCGGTTATGCCGTAGCCGTTAAGCGTTGAAATACCGATATCGTTAAAGAAATCTACTATTTCCTTATTGAGAGGAGCTCCGCCGGATATAATCATTTTAAGCTCACCGCCAAAGGCGTCTCTTATTGTTGAGAAAAGCTTTTTGCGCAAGTCAATGCCGAAGAACAAAAGCAAGCGGCTGAGCTTTATCATAACCTTTACAAGCTTTTCTTTGTTCTGAGCCTTGATGTTTGCCTGTATCTTACGGTAGAAGGTTTCAAGATAAAGAGGAACTAAAACGAGATGGCCGGGTTTTTCTGCCTTCAATTCCTTTTGAACGTATCTGAGGCCGGCAGATATATAGATTTCCGAGCCTATGCTTGCGTGGCCGACTATCATAACGCTTGAGCCAAAGGTATGATGAGGGGGAAGAACTCCTACGGTTTTATCCGAGAAATTCATATACTGAATAGAATCAGCCATATCCGAAAGAACGGCACGCTGATTAAGCATAACGCCTTTTCCCTTTCCCGTCGTTCCCGATGTGAATACGAGAAGCGCAAGCGCCGTGGGGTCTATCGGATGATTGTGATAAATCTCAGGGTTTTTCTCATACTTTTCCTTTCCCTGCTCGATAAGCGAGGAGATTGTCATACCCTCTCCGTCCGAAAGAAGCGTTAAAAGCTCTATTCCTTCGTTTGCCTCGGCAATCTCAGCCTGCTTATCGGAAATATCGGAGTCGCAGATTAGAACGGAAGCGGCGGCCTTTTTAACCGTATCGGAAAGGTCGACAGCCTTCCAATCTCTGTCAAGAGGAACGACAACTGCTCCGGCAATAAGCGCAGCAAAATAGGTGCAAGCCCAGTGGTAGCTGAACTTTCCGATAATGGCAATTTTCTTGCCGCGGTAGCCTCTCGTTATAAACTCGGTTGCAAGAGCGCGAACGTCATTACGCAGCTCTGTGAAGCTTACCTTAACCGCCTGCTCGTCCGTAGGCTTTATACGGTAGGAATATGCGATTTTTTTGGGATAAAGCTCTCCCGTCTGCTCAACAAGGTCTCGCATATCCTCAAATTCACGTCTCAGATGCAGACCTTCTTTATTAAGGGTTTCGTTTACTTTCATTATTTTATAATCTCCTTGAATAATAGTTAAATTTATTTATTTTCCTCCGGCGCCAGCTCATCGGCAACGGACGAAATGTTCTTGCACAGTCTTTCAAGCACTGAGTAAAAAACTACAAGCTCATCGGACGATATTCCGTTGCTCACCGAATCCTGAACGGTAAGCGCCGCCTTTGAAAGCTTATCGCCAAAGACTCTCCCCTTTTCCGAAAGAGTTATAACCGAATTGTAGCTGCGCTTTCCTTCCTCTGCCTCGCTCTTTACGATTCCCGCCTTCATAAGTGCTCTTATTTCTCTTGAAACGAGCGAACGGTCAATCTTGGTTTTGTTTGCCAGTTCGGTAGCGGTAAGGCCCTTTGGATTTTTTAAAAGCTCATAGAGCCACATAGTGTGAACGCTCTTTATTGATTTATCGGGAGCAATTCCGGTTTTTATTTTGTTTATGCTTTTGTGAGCCGCATCTATAAGCAAAATGAAAGACTCAAATCTCTCAACTTTGTCTATTTGCAAAAAATATACCTCCCGTTTCTAAATTTATGCGCATTGACCTACGCTATATCTCATTATAACACAAAAATGTTGACTTGTCAACATCGTTTTTTTGGATTGTTGACCTGTCAACATTATTTTGCTTTATGAAGAAAATTTTAAATAAACAATTTAAGTATGAGGTTTGTGAGAACGCACAGAATTATACCAACGAGAGTAGGCAAAAGAAAGGCTATCAGAGTCATTTTTTTGCTTTTCGTTTCCTTATATACCGTTATAAGAGAGGTAGAGCAAGGCCAGTGAAACATACTGAAAATGATAGCAGAAACGGCGGTTATTGCCGTCCAGCCGGCTCCAACGAACATTTCCCGCACCGCAAATATGCCCATATCTGCGCCTATTGCCCCCTCTGCCGAATATATCATAAGCATAAGCGGAATTACTATTTCATTTGCCGGAATGCCTAATATGAAGGCGAGCAAAATAACTCCGTCAAGGCCCATTAATAAGGAAAACGGCTCTAAAAATTCGGATATGTAATATACAAGGCTCACGTCTCCCACGGAAATATTTGCGAGAATCCAAATAACGAGTCCCATAGGCGCAGCCACCGATACTGCTCTCAGAAGCACCGATAAGCATTTATCCTTCAGAGAATGAAAAATTACGGACAAAAACCTCGGTCTTCTGTACGGCGGTAATTCTATGGTGAAGGACGAGCGCTCTCCTCTGAGAACGGTTTTCGACAGTATGGCGGTACAAAGGAAGGTTACGGCTATGCTCAGGGCAATAAGCAAGGAAAGAGTTACGGCAGAGAGCATTGTGGGAACGCTCGGCATAAAGAACATATAGAACACTGCGATAAGGGTTATCATCATCGGCAGCCTTCCGTTACACGGAGCGAGACTGTTTGTAAGTATGGCAAGCAGTCTTTCCCGCTTTGAATCTATTATGCGGCAGCCGACTATTCCGACCGCATTACAACCAAAGCCCATACACATAGTCAAAGCCTCCTTGCCGCAAGCGCCGGCGCAGGCAAAGGGACGGTCAAGGTTATACGCTATTCTCGGCAGATATCCCGAATCCTCCAGCAACGCAAAAAGAGGAAAGAATATAACCATAGGGGGCAGCATTACCGAAACCACCTGCCCGAGCGTTCGGAATACGCCGGCTATCAAAGCTCCGCAAAGCCAGTCTGGCAAGGACGCCCACACAAAAAGGTCGGTTAGCTTCTGCTCTATGTAAGCAAAGCATAGCGACAAGAGCTCGGACGGGTAATTAGCCAGAGAAAGCGTTATCCAAAAAACGAAAAAAAGCAAAAGCAGCATTAAGGGATAGGCGGTTAATCTGCCGGTCAGAATACGGTCTATCTTCATATCCCTTGAGTATATTTTTCTTTTTTGCGTGACCTCGGCTGCTATTCTCGCTCCCTCGTTAACTATGGACTCCACGATTTTGTCTTCCAGCGCTTCGGAAGAAATCCCGCAAAGGCAAAGCTCTTTACTTGCCCTTGCAGCCGAGAGAAGCACTCTGTTCCTTTCCTCCTCGGTAAAACCAGACAGAATGTCTGAGGCAAATTCTCCGTCCGCATCAAAAAGTCTCAGTGAAAGCCACCGAGGAGATACCGTGTTTTTTCCGATTTTTGAGATTTCGGAGCTTACCTTGCTTATCGCCGCCTCTATCGGCTCGGAATACGTAACCCGATAAGGCGTGTCAAAGCTATCCCTTTGCGCAAGCGAGCATATTTCAAAAAGAAGCCCCTCAAGACTCTTTCTTTTATGCGCAACGGCAGTCACTACGGGCACGGAAAGTATCCTTGAAAGTCTTTCGGAATCTACGCTAATGCCCTTCTTTTTGGCTTCGTCCATAAAATTAAGGCAAAGAATAACCTTCCGCCCGGTTTCCGTTATTTGAAGCGCCAAATTCAAATTCTGCTCAAGCGAGGTGCTGTCACAAACGACAACGGTTAAATCCGCATTTCCAAAGCATACGTAATCCCTCGCTATTTTTTCTTCCTCGGAATGAGAGAAAAGAGAGTAAGTTCCGGGAATGTCAACGAATTTTATTAGCTTATTCTCCCATTCCACCGTTGCCGCCTCGCAGCCAACGGTCTTCCCTGCCCAGTTTCCCGTATGCGCTCTCATTCCCGTCAGAGAATTGAAAAGCGTACTTTTGCCTACGTTAGGATTTCCGGCCAGCGCAACGGTTATCTGCTTTTTATCGTTATCAAGCCCGGTCTTACTCATATCTTCCCCCTTATAGCTTATATCTGTACCTTTTTTGCGTCCTCTCTCCTTATCGCTATAGTTTTACCCCTCACAAAATAAGCGCTCGGGTCGCCGAGAGGGCTTCTGCCTACGCATAATATGCGTGTTCCGGGTATCATTCCGATATCGAGAAGCCTTCTTCTGATACCTCCCTCGCAGCAAAGCATAGTTACTGTTCCCGCCTCTCCCGGCAATAGCGCCGCAAGGCATTTATTGTTTTTCATTATGTTTTCACTGGCAATCCTTCCCTAACATACTATTCGCAAAGCCAAAAAGCCGTGAATAGCCCAAAAAACAAAGGGGCTATCTCATTAAGAATAGAATAAAAAACAATAAAAATTGAGGAAAACCGCAGGTTTTCAACCTCGTTTCCCTCAAAAATCACTTTTTATGCAGAGGTTTTGTGTTTTTTACAATACC
>JAZSBB010000010.1:0-5270 GCA_045602185.1 Eubacteriales bacterium | reverse complement strand
GTTGACGATGCGTACAGAACTCTCGCAGCTGCCAGAGAAAGATACGAAAAGGAAAAAGAGAAGGCGGGAATAACCAAGGATACGGAGCTTCAGATAGAGCTTTCGGATTCCTTTGGCGGTGAGGAAGCGGTTATTGCGGAGGCTCGCTCTTATAAAAATGCAATCGTGCGTAACGTTGCGCTCGGCATTTTTGCGGTTCTTGCGGCAATAGCAGCGGCAGTATTCGTTCTCGTTGCAAATGTTCCTATGCCCTTGAAGGTAGTTATTGGAGTCCTCGGCGGACTTATGATTTTGGGCGCAGGATATACCGTATTTGCATTTTTGAAAAAGAAAAAGGCTCTTTTAGGGCTTGCAAGCGGATTTTCTACGGGAAATATCGCCGAGCTTATGTCTAAGCTTGCGGTGATTGCCGAGGATAGAGCTAAGAGAGATAAAATGATAAACGATACCGAAGCGGCAAGGCTTGCGCTTGAAAAGTCGAAGGAGGATTACGAGGCGGCAAAGGCGGAGCTTCTTGAGGTTATTTTACGCTGGGGCGAGGAGCCTCCGACCTCAAATCTTAACGATTTTCTTGATTCTCTCGAAGAAAGAGTTAAGACATTCCTTGAAGCCGAAAAGGCGATTTTGAAGGAAAAGGGAGAGCTTGAAATAGCTATGCGTGAAACACGCAAGCTGGTATCCGATAAGAGTGAGATAGAGGTAAGAGGTCAGGTATCTCCTCTCAAGAGAAAGGTGCTTACTCAGATAGACCACGACCAAATTCTTGAGGGAATAGAAAACTGCAAGAAGAAAATGGAGGAGCTTGAAACGGCCGCTCAGGCAGTCGAGGAGGAGCTTGCTTTGCTCAAGCTCAGAGCAACCGACCCCGGCGAATTATATGCAAAAATGCAGGAAAACGATTCGCATATAGCTGAGCTTCGCAGCCAGTATGACGCTCTGAAAATCGCTCTTAGCGAGATAGAAAACGCAAGCGCAAATTTGCGCCTTGAAATATCTCCGAGGCTCGGCGAGTTTTCGGCAGAGCTTATGGGCGTAATGACCGATAAGAAATATTCCGACATAGACGTATCCGATGGACTAAAGGTGAATTTCACGGCTCCGTCAGGCGAGAAAAAGCCTATAGATTTTCTCTCGGGCGGAACGAGGGATTTGACGTACATATCCTTGCGTATGGCGCTTATAGATATGCTCTATACCGAGAAGCCGCCAACACTCTTTGACGAGAGCTTTGCCCATCAGGACAACGCACGTGCGAAATCAATGATGAAGGCTATAAAATCTCTTGCTGAGCAGGGGCAGCAAAGCTTCATATTCACCTGCCGTGAAAGAGAGGGAGCGTTGGCTAAGGAAATATCTTCAAAGGCAGAGGTGTTTAAGCTTTCGGGCGCTGAGGATATAGCATAGCTTACAAACAAAGCAATAATTTGCAGAAGGGGGAGGCAAAGAAATGGCCGGCAAAAAAATACTGATAATAGGAAGCTCAAATATGGACCTTTCGCTGAACGTGTATAAGGTTCCGTCAGCCGGAGAAACCGTATGTGATGACGGCGGCGTGGCTTATACCCCCGGCGGCAAAGGAGCAAATGCTGCGATAGCCTTTTCAAGACTTGGAGCAAATGCGGTTTTTTCAACGAAGCTCGGCGCAGACGCTCACGGTCAGCAGCTGTATAGATTTTATAAGGAAGCGGGGCTCGATACCTCGTATATAAAGGTGGACAGAAATCTGCCGACCGGATTTTCCGTTGTTATGAAGGAAAAGGACGGACAAAACAGAATAATAGTCTATCCCGGAGCAAACACCGGGATATCTACCGAGAATATGATAGAGGCCTTTTCCTGTATGCCCGATGCTCTTTATCTGGGCTTTGAGATAGGCTTTGAGCAGGCTCTGACGGCGGCAAAAATAGCCGCTTCAAAAAACGTTCCGATATTCGTAGATGCAGCACCGGCTGATAAAAGAACGGTTCTTGAAAGCCTTCCCTTCGTTGAGATATTTTCACCCAACGAAACGGAAACCTTTGAATACACGGGCATAATGCCGGTAGGAGCGGATTCCTCGCTTCGTGCGGCGCTGTCGCTGTGGCGCAGGGTAAATTGCAGGTACGTAGTCATAAAGCAGGGAGCAAGAGGAGCTTGCGTATATGACGGTAAAAGGTTTGATATGATATCTGCCGAAAGAGTTGAGCGTGTGGTGGATACCACCGCTGCCGGAGATACCTTTACGGCGGCAATGACGCTCGAATATCTCAGGTCCGCAGATATAAAAAGAGCTATGAAATACGGCGCTGCCGCTGCGGCAATAACGGTATCGAGAAGCGGTGCGTCAAGCTCTGTTCCAACCTTTTCAGAGGTCGAGAATTTCATAAGATACCGCTGATAATTTTAAAAACGGAGTCAAGATGAATTACAATTTTTCCGAGATAAACTATCCGTCAAAGGACGGAAAAAATACCGTATACGCCTGTCTTTATACCCCTAAGCATACGGTTGCCAAGGGTATCGTGCAGCTCGTTCACGGAATGGTAGATTACGTAGAAAGATACGAGGAGCTTGCCGATTTTCTTTGCGGCGAGGGGTATATTCTTGCGGGTAACCACCACCTCGGCCACGGAAAAACCGCAGCAACAGAGGCGGAGCTTGGATTTTTCGGCGAGGAGAGCGCTATTGATTTTATCCTTTCCGACATTCACGTAATGAACAGATATTTGAGAGATACGTTTCCTGCGTTGCCGCTCGTCATTTTCGGGCACAGTATGGGCTCGTTTCTCGCAAGACTGTATATAGAAAAATATCCGCACAGTATTAAGGGTGCGGTGATACACGGAACCTCGGGGCCGCTTTTAGCGGTGGGAATGGGAAAGGCACTTGCCGGATTTCTCATAAAAATGCGAGGGCCCCGCTACCGCAGCAAAGCACTTGCCAAGATAGCTTTTGCGGGATATAACTCTCATTTTGAAAAGGCAGAAGGCAAAAACGCTTGGCTTACCCGTGACTCTGAGGCGATATCCGGACACGATTCTGACCCATATTCAAGCTTTACCTTCACGGTGTCGGCGTATAAGGACCTCTTTACTATGCTTGAAAAATGCAACCGCAAGGCCTGGTTTTCCGAATATCCCAAGGCTTTGCCGACTCTGGTTATAAGCGGAGATGATGACCCGGTAGGAAAATACGGCAAGGGTCCGATGTACGTCTATAAGCATTTGCTTGTCGAGGGGTGCCGTAACGTTAGCTTGAAGATTTATTCAGGTGCGAGGCACGAGCTTTTTCTTGAAATCAATAGGCAGGAGATATTCCGGGATATTCTCCGCTGGCTTAACGAGATAAATTCATAAAAACCGAACGTAAGGATAAAAGATGAAAGTAAAAGAACTCAAAACGCTCATATCCGAAATGGACGGGAAAGCCGAGAAGCAGCTTTCTCTCTTATATAAAGACCCTTCGGCTCAAAGGCAAAGAATTGTTTCGGCAATAGAATCCTTTGTCTCACTTTTCGGAGAGGATAGGGAGGTTATGCTCCTTTCCGTTCCCGGAAGAAGCGAAATTCTCGGAAACCATACCGACCATAATAGAGGAAAGGTTCTTGCCGGAGCTATAGACAGAGATATTATAGCGGTCGTATCGCCGAATACAGACGGTGTTGTAAATCTCAAATCCGAGGGCTACGAAAGGGATACGGTCGACCTTTCGCTCGTTGAAGATAAAAACGCATACCCTAAATATTCCTCGGCTTCTCTTATACTTGGAATGGCTAAGGGATTTTTAAATAAAAGCTATAAAATAGGCGGCTTTGACGCCTACCTTACCTCAGACGTTCTTAAAGGAAGCGGAATTTCGTCATCTGCCGCTTTTGAGGTAATGATAGGCAATATTTTCAATCACCTATACAACGGAGGGAACGTTCAAAACACAGAGGTTGCAAAGCTTTCCCGGTTTGCCGAAAACGAGTATTTCGGTAAGCCCTGCGGACTTATGGACCAAATGGCGTGCGCCGTAGGCGGATTCGTATATATGGATTTTGCAGAGCCTGCATCGCCCGAAATTCTTCCCATAGAATTTTCTCTTTCAGATGCGGGATACGAGCTGTGCATAGTCAATACGGGAGGAAATCACGCCGACCTTAACGATGATTACGATTCGGTTCCCGCCGAGATGAAAAGCGTTGCCGAAATATGCGGAAGAGAGGTGCTCAGAGGTCTTTCGGAAAAGGATATAGTATCCAAAGCGGCAATAATCAGAGAAAAGGCGGGTGACAGAGCCTTTCTCAGAGCAGTTCATTTCATAAGAGAAAACGAAAGAGTCGAGGCGGCAAAAGCAGCGCTTCTCGAAAGGGATACGCAAAGATTTTTTAGGTACGTAACGGCTTCGGGAAAATCCTCGTTTGAGTATCTGCAAAACGTATATACAACAAAGAACGTAAAAGAGCAGGGACTGTCGGTTGCGCTTCTCTTGACGGAGGGCTTTTTGGCTTCAAAAAGCGGAGCGTACCGTGTTCACGGCGGTGGCTTTGCGGGTACGGTTCAGGCGTATATTGAAAGCGAGGCGGCAGGGGAATATACCGAGCTTATGGAAAAGGTCTTCGGCAGTGGCGCAGTTATGCGTCTCGGAATACGTCCGCTCGGTGCGTGCAAACTATTTTAACTGTTCAGCTTATCGGACAGTCAACGTGTTATAATGATGTCGTAAAACAGAAAAGGAGAAAACGATTATGGCAAGAAAATCAGCAGCGGCTCAAACCGTAGAAAAGGTAGAAGGAAGCGAGAAGAAGGCAGCGGTTGAAACCGTAATGGCGAGAATAGAAAGAGAGTGCGGAAAAGGCTCTATAATGCGCCTTGGAGAAAACACCTCAATGAATGTATCGGCGGTATCGACAGGCTCTCTCAGCCTTGACTTTGCGCTTGGAATAGGCGGAATTCCCAGGGGAAGAATTACCGAAATATACGGCCCCGAATCCTCCGGTAAAACGACAATTGCGCTTCACGTAATTGCAGAGGTGCAGAAGCAGGGAGGCGAGGCAGCGTTTATAGACGCCGAACACGCCCTTGACCCCGTCTATGCAAAGAAGCTCGGAGTTGACATAAACAATCTTTTGGTATCTCAGCCGGATTGCGGCGAGCAGGCTCTTGAAATTGCGGAAACGCTCGTAAATTCCGGAGCAATCGACATTATAGTTATAGACTCCGTTGCTGCGCTCGTTCCCCGTCAGGAGATAGAGGGCGATATGGGTGCCTCTCACGTCGGCGTCCAGGCAAGGCTTATGTCCCAGGCTA
>JAZSBB010000009.1:0-7201 GCA_045602185.1 Eubacteriales bacterium | reverse complement strand
GATACTCCTCGGTATAATCGCCTTGCTCGGGATTTGATGTGTGATAGTTAAGCGCCTCGCATCCGTATTCGCTGACACCTATTGGCTTATTGGGGTATTTTGAATGGAAATTATCAAACCACGGTCCGTTCATATCCGTGCTTCCGCCGTACCATCCGAAATAGTGATTATATGCAACAAGGTCGGTTATATGAACGTAGGGCTCGTCTATATCACACATTGAAACGCAGGCGATGGTGGTAAGCCTCCTTGGATCAAGCTCATGCGCAAGGTCGTTGAGCTTTTTATGAAAATCAAACATTTCCACCGTAGAGCCTGTCATTGTTATTTCGTTAGAAAGCCCCCAAAACATAATGGACGGGTGGTTGTAGTTTTGAATTACAAGCTCACGAAGCTGATTTTCTGCATTTTCGTTTCCTTTCTCCAGGTGATTTGAAATATACGGAATCTCCGCCCAAACCACAATTCCCTCTCTGTCGCAAAGGTCGTAAAAATATTGGGAGTGCTGATAGTGAGCAAGTCTTACCGTTGTTGCTCCGAGCTCTAAAATCAGCTCCATATCTCTTTCGTGATGCTCTGGTAGGAGCGCATTTCCTATTCCCTTCCAGTCCTGATGGCGTGACACGCCCCTGAGGCAATAGCGGTTTCCGTTCAAAATAAACCCGCCGTTTGTATCTACTCTAAAGCTGCGGCAGCCGAAATTTTGGCTCACGCAGTCTATGGCTTTTCCGTTTCTTTCCAGTATTGCAGAGGCTCTGTAAAGATACGGGTCGCTCCTTCCGTTCCAAAGATGCGCATTTTCTACTCTGAATTTTGCAACGCTAGAGGAAAGCGTAGTCTTTGCAATTCGCGTTCCTATTTTATCGTATATCTCGTAGGATATCTCGTCACCGCTTTTTATATTGCTGACGAAAACCTCTATTTCAATATCTGCATTACCGTCTTCAACCGTTGCCGTAACCTTGATGCCCGGTCCTCCGTAATAATCAAGCTCGAAATGGCTTTCGGGTACGGATATAATATTTACGCTTCGGTAGAGGCCTCCGTAAAACGTGAAATCCGCCATTTGAGGATACACCTCTTCGCTTGGCGAATTGTCGACTACTATTGCAATTTCAAATTCGTCCGACTTGTCCTCTATTTCGGCTCTGAAGGTTGAATATCCGCCATCGTGGCGGGTTATGCTTCTTCCGTTTACAAAAACCTCAGCGCTCGAATTTGCTCCTTCGATTTCTATATAATGCTTATCTAGGCTCGGAAGATTTCTTCTGTTTACGTTTTTTTTATATACGCACTTGCCTCTGAAATAATCGTTTCCGCCGTCCTGCCCGTCAACAGCGTTCCACGTGTGCGGCAAATTTACGGTTTCGCCGCCGCATTTGATATTAATATCGTCTGTATTCTTAAAAAAGCTCCATTCTTTGTTTATATTAGTTATTTCTCTCATATTTTCTCCCCCAAAAAAACAAAAAGACTAAAGAGTGTCGGTTACCTCTTTAGTCTTTTCAATTTTTTTCATTTTATTCTTGTTGTTTCTCGAATATCGCTTACCGTGTCGCTTTTTTTGATTTTTTTAATAGGCAGCAGCATACGGGTTTGCATTTTGTATTCTAAAAATCCGTTCTTCCTTGACTGCCTGCCGTCTGCCATAGGAATGCTGACAAAAAAGAATAGCACAGTATTGAGAAGGGCTCCTGTCAAAAGATAGGCTTTTGACGGAAAAAGGGAAAATACCGAGAGTCCTATTCCCCACCACATAAGTATTTCACCGAGATAATTGGGGTGCCTTGAATATTTCCAAAGTCCGATTCTTATAAACTCTGTGGTCCTGTTTTTTCTGTAGCGGTGCATTTGAATATCGGAAGCACCCTGCAAAACGACTGCAAGGAAGGAAACGAAAAGAAATGCAAACGCAAAGAAATTAACTCTTGCCTCGTTTTGAATAGCATAGACAGCGGGGACAGTTACGGAATATACGACAAGAGTCGGTACCATATGTATGCCTATAAAATTGATTGTCGGATAAAAACGGCCGGTCTTTTCACACAGCATAGTATAGCGCCAGTCCTGAAAAGCAAGTCCGCCGAAGGTATACGCCCAGTTTGCAGTAAGGCGAATACCCCAAAAGAATACTGCAAGTAAAAGCAAACATCTATACGGCGTGAGTGTGGATTTGAGAGAGAATGCTGCTAATATAACTATCGGCTGGACGCTCCAGTAGGGGTCGTAAACCGAGGCGTTTTTGAAAATAAGACTGAAGAAAAAGGTCAGCGCAGTTGCGATAACGTCTGCAATTAAAAGGTTTATATATGTATTAAAGGGAAGGAAAAGATACGAGATTATTCCCGAGGCTGAGGCAAGAGCGTAAATTAAAAAGATTATGACAAAGCTTCCAAGCCTTCCGATTTTTTGTTTTTGCATTATATTTTCTCCGTTTTTTTGCAGATTATGACAATATTCTACCAAAGAAAACTAAAAAAATCAATAGTCCCCTACCGTTATTTACACTGTTTTATTGACAACCGCTTCGTGTTTTGATAAAATAAACGCAAATAAATGAAGGAGAAATTCGGTTTGAGCACTCTTTTTCAAAAAGAAAAATTCAAGGACATAAAATTCGACATTGTTTTCCTTATAGGGCAATCAAACGCAGAGGGACACGGCGCCGGCGAGGTCGAAAACGAATACGTTCCCTGCGATGAGGTTTTTCAGTTTGCCGACAGTTATCCCGTTATGTACAGAGCTAACGAAAAGGGAATCGAGGAGCTCGACGTTCCCGAAGAAACCACGTACAGAATAACGGTCGCAAAGGAAAACACCCGCAAGGGAGTCGGAAAGCTCGGCTGCTTCGGAATATATTTTGCGAAAAGGTATTACGAGGATTTTTGCAAAGGTAATGGCAGATGCGTTCTGCTGCTGAGATGCGCAATCGGCGGCTCAGGCTTTATGCGAAAGCAGTGGACGGCTGACGGAGTTCTCTATAAGAGAGCTATGGAAATGGCAAAAATCGCCCTTTCGCTTAACGAAGAAAACAGAATAGCCGCAATTTTATGGCATCAAGGTGAAAACGAGGTTGTTGACGGAAAAAATCTTGATTACAACTCACTTTATTCCTTCTACAAAAACGAGCTTACTAGCCTGATATCAAATATAAGAAAAAACTCGGACTTTTCGGCAGCTCCCTTTATCGCAGGCGGTTTTTCTGAGGACTGGCGTCCGAGATTTGCCGAAGGCAGTCTTGCAGTTACCGATGCCACGCTTGATACGCTTTCCGGATTTCAAAGGACTGCTTTCGTTGACGTACAAGGTTTAAAATCAAACGACAGTATTTTTAAGGACGGCGATGATATACATTTCTGCCGAAAAGCGCTTTACGAGCTTGCCGACAGATACTATCAAAAATTTTTAAACACGTGATATTATATTGAAAGCATCACAAAAGCGGCATAAAAACCTAAGAGCAGAGTAATCCTTTGACGGTTACTCTGCTCTTTTTGGGTTTAAAAACAGTTTATATGTTAATTTCGACAACCGGGGCCGTCCTTAAAATCTATAACCTCTTCTCGACTTTGCGCTCCGTTTATAAGGGTAAATCTTACTTTTCCGGTTCCTTGGAGCTTTTCTACGCCGTTTTTAACGAAAATCGCCTCTCCGTCCTCCGTGTGTGCGTACGCTGCATAATCGGAAGCTACGGTTGCCTTTATCATAACTCCGAACGGAAAATTCACCGTATGAGAGCTTTTGCCCACCTTTAGCTTTGCTTCTCTTATCGCTTCGGGCGCTCTGTACCAGTCCTGAGCAAGAAAATAAACGTCACGTCCGTCTTCTCTTTCATAAACGGCAAACTGAGTTCCGAGACTCGACTCCGCCCATACGCTTTCCTTGGATACCGCATAGCGCATAGACGACAAAAGCTCTGCCTCGTAGAGTTTCCTTATTGCAGGGTGCGCCGGATATGCCGAAGCAAAAAATATTTTCACCTCTCCCCTTCCTATTGAATAGGAAACGAGAAGCAGAATTCCGTCATCGCACGTCAGAAGAACCTTGCCCTCCGGTTTTATATTAAGAGCTACCTTTACAGCTTTGCCGTTAACGGTTTTTTCGGCTATCTTTGGCTCACCCTCGGCGAAATTAAAGGCAGTTTTCTCATATTTAAGCTCGCCGTTCAAAATCGACTCGTAATCGGAGCTTACCGTACGGCAAGGCGCATTCTGAGATATCCGTCCCTTTCTATTTTCAGTCCCCTCGCCTTAGCGTATATCCCGGCGTTTCACCTCTCAGGCAGAGGCGTGAGGTCAAGGTTTGCGAGGTCGTCAAGACTCTGCCCCAAATTAAGCTCCGTAAGTTCCTTCTGTGTCATTTCATTTTCCCCGCAGGCGTATAATTTTGTTTATTACAACGTTTAGTATTTTGCTTGTCAACCGAAATTTATGCAGAACTCAAAATATCATCAGTCGTAAAATGACGGAAAATAGCCTTGAAATGTAAATTTTAGTTTGCTTTTTAACAAAAACAAATAAAAAACTTTTTTTAAAAACGGCGTTATTTTGCGCCAAAAGGAGCTATAATAACTAAAAAAGAACGGAGGTTATGACGGGATATGAAGCTTAGTTTCCGCTGGTACGGGACAACCGATTCCATTCCTCTTAAATACGTTTCACAGATTCCCGGTATGCGCTCGGTAGTTTCGGCGGTATATGACGTTAAGCCGGGAGAAATATGGCCGGAGGCAAGTATAGAAAAAATCAAAAACGAATGCATTGCCCACGGACTTATATTTGACGTTGTTGAATCAATACCGGTACACGAGGATATAAAGCTCGGAAAGAGCAACGCCGATAAGCTTATTGACAATTACTGCGAAAACGTCAGAAGGTGCGCAAAATACGGAATTAAATGCGTAACCTATAACTTTATGCCGGTTTTTGACTGGACGAGAACCCAGCTTGACAAAATGGCGCCTGATGGCTCTACGAGCCTGGTTATGTATCTTGAACAGCTAAAGGGGCTTAATCCCTTGAAAGATGACGTTCATCTGCCCGGCTGGGATTCAAGCTACACGCAAGGCGAGGTTAGGAGGCTTATCAAGGAATACGAAGAGCTTGGAGCGGAGGGACTTTGGAAAAATCTCGGTGTTTTTCTCAAAAGGGTAATTCCGGTTGCCGAGGAATGCGGAATACGAATGGCTATACACCCCGATGACCCACCGTATTCTATATTCGGGATTCCGAGAATTATAACGTGTGAGGAAAGTATAGACCGTCTTATTTCTATAGTGGACTCCCCCTATAACAGCGTTTGCTTTTGCACGGGTAGCCTCGGCTGTGTCAAATCGAATGACGTTACCTCTATGGTAAGAAAATATGCAAGGGCGGACAGAATAGCGTTTATGCATATAAGGAACGTGAAAATTCTCGATGACGGCTCCTTTGAGGAATGCGCGCACCCCTCACAATGCGGTTCGCTTGACGTTTTCGAAATAGTCAAGGCGCTTGTCGATGAGAACTACAACGGCTACGTTCGCCCGGACCACGGAAGAATGATATGGGGAGAGCGCGGGAAGGCGGGCTACGGACTTTACGACAGAGCGCTCGGAGCGGCTTATATAAACGGACTTTTCGAGGCCTGTGAAAAAAACGGTAAAACGAGGTGAATAAATGAAAAGAAACGTTTTAAATACTAACCTTTCGGGTAAGGTTGCCGTGGTTACAGGAGCAGGAGGCGTACTTTGCAGTAATTTTGCAAAGGCGCTCGGCAGGGCGGGAGCAAAGGTCGCTCTGCTCGACCTCAATACTGACGCAGCGGAAAAATACGCAAGAGAGATATGCGAGGAAGGGGGACTTGCCAAGGCGTACACCTGCAACGTTCTCGACAAAGGAGCTTGTGAAGAGGTATGCGGTCTGGTTGAGGCTGAGCTTGGAAAATGCGATATACTCATAAACGGCGCAGGCGGTAATAATCCGAGGGCGACCACTGACAAGGAATATTTCGAAATAAGCGACTTAGGCTCGGAGAAAAAAAGCTTTTTTGACCTGGACTCAGAAAGCGTCAGCTTTGTTTTCAATCTTAATTTTCTCGGAACGCTTATACCCACACAAAGCTTTGCAAAGCAAATGATAGGACGAAAGGGTTGCTCTATAATCAATGTTTCCTCGATGAACGCCTTCACGCCTCTAACGAAAATCCCGGCATATTCAGGCGCTAAGGCCGCTATATCAAACTTTACGAAATGGCTTGCCGTCCATTTTTCAAAGGTCGGCATTCGTGTTAACGCTATAGCACCCGGATTTTTCTCTACCGCACAAAACGAAAGGCTGCTCTATAACGCTGACGGAACGCCAACAAAAAGAACGGAAAAAATAATTTCTGCAACGCCTATGGGAAGGCTCGGAGAGGCAAAAGAGCTCGAAGGAGCGCTTCTTTTTCTTATAAACGATGAAGCTGCAAGCTTCATTACCGGAACAGTGATTTCGGTTGACGGAGGTTTCTCGGCTTACTCGGGCGTTTGATTTTCTTGGTAAAGTAAAAATAGCCAATAAGGGGCTGTCGCATTTAGGCATAACCGAATAAAAAACAGACGAGGAAAAGGCAAAGTTTGATTATGAAATCAAAAATTACAGGATTGCTGAGGAAAACTATAACAAAGCCGTTGAAATTCTCGAAAGCGTTATTCCGAAAATCCCCGAAAGAAAACAGGAAGACGCTCTGCGAATCGCAGGACTTTGCAAATTCATAAGAAATACTATGAGAACCGCTATAGGAATTAAGGAATTTGCTAAGCTCAAGTTCATTCTTAAGGATACTCACGGCAAAGAGAGAAATGAGGTCGTAGATAAGCTTATCGCTCTCTACAAAGCAGAAGAGGCAAATGGGCTTGATACTATTCCGCTCGTTGAATTCGATTCACGCCTCGGCTTTGAGCCAAGTATGGAATATACGTGCGACCCCGCTCCTATCGAATTGAAGCTTAACCTTCTTGGTGAGGTAATCGAAAGAGAGCTTCCCTCGTACTACGAAAAATAAACGGCAACGCCTATAAGTGATGCCGAAACGGTAAGCTGTCAATAGATTTGTTTTTATGAGATTTTTGCATCTCTATTGACAGTTTGTCCGCAAAATTTCACAATTCAATTTTCAAAAAATTCGTATATATCCGATTCTTCTTGCTCTTTTTATCCAAAGAAAGCGACCTTAACTGTAT
>JAZSBB010000008.1:0-4995 GCA_045602185.1 Eubacteriales bacterium | reverse complement strand
ACCGTGAGGCGTATATAAATACGTCGAGGGAGGGAAACGCGAATAGAAAATGACCTCGATTTAATGGAGAAATTCGCAGAATTTCAACCTTATAATGTATATTTTTAGCTCATTTATTATTTTTTGAGTTTTTTACTTGTTTTTCGGTCATTTTCGCTTGCGCCCAAATGCGCCAGCCCCTTTTCTGTTTTATTTTTTTCCAGCTCCATCGGTCTGCATATCCTCAAACATCTGACTTATCCATTCCCAGAGAAATTTCTGGTCCTCTTCGTCAAGCGTTGCCGCATAGATAAGCATTGCGCCGCCGAAGACTGTGCTGAATATTCCGAGTATGAGTCCGGTTATTGAACGACCGTCAAAATAACCGAGAATCCTGCGTGATACTATTGCAAATACCACCGCGCACACCCCGAGAATTATACCCGAAAATCCAAAAGAAGCCGTAACTGCCCCGACTATTCCGCAAATAAAAGAGGCAACAGACCAGCCGAGTTTTTTGGGGCGTCCTCGCCTGTCAAGAGTCTGAAACGCATAATCCTCTCCGCCGTCTCCGTTATTATAACCGTTATTGCTGTTCCATTCTGCGCCCATTTCCGACTCCTTTGCTTTTTTTAATATAATTCTATCACACTTTTTATAAACTTGCAATAGTTTAATAAAATATGTTAAATATTTTTATTTTCGTTACTTTTATTGTAAAAAACTTCGCACGGATAGGTACTTGCTAAAAAACAACAAAGTATAATAAAAAAAGTTGTGCATATAATAAGCTTGCGCTTTTCTTTTAATATGTAAACTTTTATTTTCGTTTGGAGATTTTATGTATATAGAAAATAACAAAGAGTACAAAAATCTGATTAAAAAGCACGCACCGAAATCCCCCGTATTTAAAAACTGCGTATTTGCTTTTCTTGTCGGCGGCAGTCTTTGCGCGATTGGCGAGTGGCTTGCATATTTTTACAGATTTCTCGGAGTCAGCACGGAAAACTCTTACGTTCTGGTTACGGTCACTTATATTGTTTTAGCTTCCTTTGCGACAGCCCTCGGATTTTTCGATAAAATCGCGAGATTTGCGGGCGCGGGTACTCTCCTTCCCGTAACGGGATTTTCAAACTCCGTTACCTCGTCAGCAATAGACACGAGGAGCGAGGGTTTCATTGGCGGTGTCGGTAAGGGTATTTTCACGGTTGCAGGGCCTGTAATTCTTTATTCTGTTATTGCAGGAACTGTTTGGGGAATAGTTTATTATATTTATAAAACGGTTATTTCGCTATGAGAAAAATTATAAAATTTGAAGAACACACCCCTTCGTTTTTATCCTATGCTTCGGTTGGCGGTTTTGAGGAAAGACGGGGGCCTCTCGGGAAAAAATTTGATTTTTGCGACGATACGGACCGTTTCGGTATGAAAACCTGGGAGCTTGCAGAGGGCGAGATGGGCAGAATTTCTCTTAACGTTGCAATGAATAAAATTTCTTACTCTCCGGATATGCTAGACGCTCTTTTGGCAGGCGACCTTGAAAATCAGTGCGTTGCTTCCTCGGGCGGTCTTTATTCATTCGGTATCCCTTATATAGGGCTTTATTCAGCCTGCTCTACCTGCACAGAGGCTCTGCTTTTGCTTTCTACCCTTATATCAAACGGAGCTGTATCTAACGGCGCTACCGTTACTACCTCGCATAATTCTGCGGCTGAGCGACAGTTCAGAACTCCGATAGAATACGGAGGCCAGAGAACTCCGACGGCACAGTGGACGGCCACTGCCGCAGGCGCTTTTATTCTCGGAGAGGGAGGCAAGGTAAAAATCAGGGACGGAATGATAGGGAAAATAGTTGACGGTCTTATAGGAGATGCATCAAATATGGGCGCTGCAATGGCAAGAGCTGCGTTTGACAGCTTCTACACCTATTTTTCGATTTCGGAAATCTCCCCCAGAGAGTTTGATTACGTGGTAACGGGCGACCTTGGCAAAGTCGGCTCGCTTATTTTTGAGGAGCTTGTTGATAAGGAATTGCCGAGCTCTCATATAAAGCATCTCGACTGCGGAAATCTTCTGTACGATAAGAAAAGAGCAGATATCCACTCCGGTGCTTCCGGGTGCGGCTGTTCGGCATCGGTGCTTGCTTCTTATTTTTTACCTGAACTTGAATGCGGAAACATTAAAAATATTCTTTTCATGTCCACCGGCGCTCTTATGAGCCCTTCAAGTGTTTTGCAGGGCGAAAATATACTCGGTATAGCTCCCGTAATTCATATTTCGTCGGATATTAACAATGACTGTGAGGTTAAAAAATGATTTTAGATTCGCTTTTTGCTTTTCTTGTCGGCGGTCTTTTTTGCGTAATTGCTCAGATTTTGATTGACAAAACCTCTTTTACCCCTGCAAAAATTTTGGTTTCCTTCGTTGTATTCGGAGTTTTTCTCGGCGGTGTCGGTCTTTTTGAGCCTTTATTTGAATTCGCAGGATGCGGTGCTTCGGTTCCCCTCGTCGGATTTGGCGGAAACGTGGCTAAGGGAGTAAAGGAAGCCGTTGATACGAAAGGAGTTTTCGGTATTCTGGGAGGCGCTTTCTCAGCGGCTGCAATCGGCTGTACGGTAGCTTTGATTTTAGGTTTCATTATGTCTCTTTTCTTTAGGGGAAAATCAAAAAGATTATAATTTTAAAAAACAGAGGTATAACAAAATTAAGCGAATTATCTCTGTTTTTTAAAATTATTTTTTAAAACGTCGTTTTTTTATACTTTTGCGTTGATTTTTTCCTATATATATGTTATAATAGTTATAATTATATATAAAAAAGCTATAGCTATACCCATTTTAAAATAAAAGAAAGGAAGTCAAATGAGCGAACTTATAGATATAACCGATATAATGCTTAAAAGTATTGAGAAACAGCTTCCCGCAAAAACGGTTTTTAACCTCTGGTTCGGAAACTTCGAGCTAGTATCTCTTACCGAAGAAAAAGCAGTTTTTATGACTCCCACCTTACTAAGAAGAAACGTTCTCTTAACCAAATACATAGATATTATTTCAGCGGCGCTTGAAGAGGCTATAGGATTTCCTCTTGAAATAGAAATCACAAGTCCTCCCGAAAATAAGCCTGAAATAATAAATATAAACGAGCCTGAGCCGGTAGGATCACCCGACCCTCTTGAGATGGAAGAAAAGAAAAAGAATATAAGAAATATTCTCAGTGATTTTTCAGCTTCTCCGCAAAAAGAAGAATATACGTTTGATAACTTTATTGAAGGTGAGTCTAATAAATTTGTTAAGGCAGCTTGTCTTGCCGTATCAAAAGACCCCACTTATTATAACCCTCTTTTCATTCACGGCCATTCGGGACTTGGAAAAACCCACCTTCTTTACGCGGTAATAAACGAGCTTAGAAAAAATCACCCTTCTATGAAGATAGTTTATAAAACCTGCGAGGATTTTATGAACGAGCTTATTGAGGCTATTTCAAAAACCGAAACTGCAGCGTTTAAAGAAAAATACAGAAAAGCCGACGTTCTCCTCATTGACGATATACAGTTCATAGCAGGCAAGGAAGCAACTCAAGAAGAATTTTTTCATACGTTCTCAGCTCTTTACGAAGCAGATAAGCAGATTATCTTAACGAGCGACCGTCCGCCGAAGGATATACAACCCCTTGAAGACAGACTTCGTTCACGCTTTGAGGGCGGACTTATAGCGGAGGTTTCTCCCCCAAGCTTTGAGCTCAGAACGGCAATCATTAAGAAAAAGACCTCTCTTATGAATCTTCTTATTTCTAACGAACTTGTTGATTACATGGCAGAAAGACTTCAGAAGAATATAAGACAGATTGAGGGAGTTCTTAAAAGACTTTACGCTCTCCACGCTCTCTCCTCAACTCCTGTTACGAAGGAATCCATAGACCAGGCAATATCTTATATAGACCCGGGAAATATTCCTACGGGAGTTATGGTTGAGAAAATTATTTCGGTTGTAACGAAGCATTACGGAATATCTATTGAGGATATTAAATCAAAAAAGAGAACGGAAAATATTTCAAACGCGCGCCATACGGCAATTTACATTATAAGAAACATAACGAATCTCTCACTAAAGGAGATAGGAAACGTTTTCGGACGTGACCATGCTACTGTTCTTTCCTCTATAAGTAAGGTTGATACTAATATTAAAACTAAGAACAGAAGCGCGTCTGAAATAAAAAAACTTATAAAGGAAATAAAAGGACAGTAAAATTTCCACATTTTTCTGTTCATAAGTTGACAAATTTATGTTAAAAAAAGGTTTGTATTTTTGTTTGAAACTCCGTATTTTTTCTTAACAGAATTTCAACCTAAATTGTTGAAAACGGAAACTTAAAAAAATGATGTTTTTCGGGCAAAATCAGAGTTTTCAACATATCAACACACACCTATTACTATTATAACTACAAAAATATAATTGTGTTTTAGCTTACGGCAAGACGAGCAGTGAAAGAAAGGAATAAAAATGAAATTCAAGGTACAAAAGTCTGATTTTTTGAACGTTTTGACTCCCGCAATGGGAACGGTTTCTAATAAAAATACAATAACCTCAATAGAAGGAGTTTTAATTGAAACTCTTGATTCAGGTCTTATTCAAATTTCCACTTATGATATGAACAAGGGCGTCAGAGCAACTTTTGCTCCTACTGATATAGAAAGAGAAGGTAAATACATAATAAACGCTCAAAGACTTTATCAAACTGTGAGAGTTTTGCCTGACGACGAGCTTACTATTGATATAAATGAAAAACTAAATTGTGAAATTTCCTGCGGAAAGGCAAGCTTTTCTATATTTGCGGCAAGAGGCGAGGATTTTCCGAATCTTCCCGACCTTATATCTGACAGAGGATTTGAAGTATCAAGTGCAACTGTCAGAAAGATTATAGGTAAGGTTTCTCATTCTATTGCAGTTCAGGATAACCGCGCTATGCTTATGGGAGCATACTTTAAAATAAATAACGAGGGAATGGAAGTAGTTTCCT
>JAZSBB010000007.1:0-3485 GCA_045602185.1 Eubacteriales bacterium | reverse complement strand
CATTTAGGCATAGCCAAATAAAAAACAGAGGTATTGTAAAAAACACAATACCTCTGCATAAAAAGTGATTTTTGAGGGAAACGAGGGTGAAAACCTGCGGTTTTCCTCAATTTTTATTATTTTTTTATTCTATTTTCGTTTTCTGGCTCGGTGTACCCTTCTACACCTCTCGCTGGTCAGATAAAAATTTCTGCTCTAAATTTCCTCGCCCGGTTCTGTTCTCATTAAGAATTCGCCTAAAACACAAATCTCTCCGTATTTTTCTCTCTTTACATTGATTTTCCTCAATTCTTAATGAGCAACCCCTTTAATTTATTGCTTCTTTTAAAAATTCGACAAAGGAATTTTCTGCCTCCGCAAGAGATTTATCGTTTACGAAATAAAAGTCGTAGCGGTAATTCTCTACGCTATCGTCCGAAACGTTTCCGTATTTGGATTTCTTCATTCGCTCTCCGCCACGGACAAGAAGCGTTCTTGCCTCTCCGCCCGTTGCCTTGACGAATTTGGATATTTCCTCGGGTTCTCTTATGTGTACGAACATAATTTGATAATCTGAAGCCAAAAACTGCTTATATTTTTCGGTTAACCAAACGGTAGGATAATCGTTATATTCTATTGAAAGCGCTTTGAGGTCGGATAGAAACTTACGCGCTTTATCAGTTTTTTCTCCGCTCCAGCCGCACATTGCCGCTATCTCCTTGATAGGAGTTATAGAGGAGATATTCATTACGGAAAAATGCTTTTCGGCAAATTCGCAGAGAGTATCCTTTCCTACTCCCCCGGCGCCGTTGATTACTATAACTGTCTTTTTCATATAAAGCTCCGTTCGATTTTTTTATTAAATTACAACGAAAAACAGCCAGACGAGGAAAAACGCAACGCAAAGTATTCCTATAACGCAAAGCATAGGAATCAGCATAGCCATAGCAAGAAGCAATACAAAAATCCTTCTGAATTTGCTTATAAGTCTATCTACTAAAATTAATTATTACGTTAAATGTAATGCGCAAGATTTGCGCATCGCTTTAATATAATAACATATTTTTCATAAAATCGCAATACAGTTTAACATTTTTACATATAATTCACATATTTTTTTCTTTGCTCTTTACTTTTGCAGAAAACAGATGTATAATTTACTCAAAAGGATATTGCGAGGTTGTTGGATATGACCAAAAAATTGTTCGGAAAGCTTGACACGGGTGTCCCTGTGTACTCGTACACGCTCGAAAATGAAGAGATTTTTGCTGAAATAATAACGTTTGGGGCGGCTATAAGAAGATTCGGTTTTTCGGACAGGCGGGAAAGAAATTTCGTTGGCTCATTCGATAGTCTTTCCGATTATATCAATGACAATTCGCACCAGGGCGCTATTATAGGAAGGGTGGCAAACAGAATAGAGAATGCAACCTTTAAAATGGATAATAAAACCTACCGTCTGACTAAAAATGACGGTGAAAACTGCCTTCACGGCGGAAACGGCTTTGACAGAAAAATATGGGACGTTACGTTTGCTTCAAGCGATACGGTTACGCTCTCCTACCGTTCGGAAGACGGAGAGGAAGGCTTCCCCTCTGCTCTCACCGCTAACGTTACTTACAAGCTCATATCCTCTGCCCTTTTGATAAAATACGAGGCAATACCGGACGGAAGAACACCTATCGCAATGACGAACCACGCTTATTTTAACCTTCTCGGAATGGGTGACACCGTCTATAGCCACAAGGCTCAGATATTTGCGGAAAGCTACACCGCAGTAAACGAAAAGCTTATCCCTTCAGGAGAGCATCCGAGCGTTTTTGGAACGGAGTTTGATTTACGCTCTCCAAGACTTCTCGGTGATATTATAGGGAAAGATTTCTTCGGATTTGACCACAATTTCGTTCTTAGTCCGACAGAATACGAAATTTTTGACGGAAAAATACTTGGTCTTGCCGCAACCGTTTCGGTTCCTGAGGTCAAGCTGTCGGTATATACGGATATGCCTGGTGTGCAATTCTATACCGCTAATTTTCTTAAAGAAAAACCGGATTTTTCGGGCGGGATAAAAAGAATAAGGCACGGCGCTTTTTGCCTGGAGGCAGGAACTGAGCCTAATTCGGTTAACCGAGGCGTAGGTTTTTACGGCAAGGGAGAAATCTACACGCAAAACACCGTATATAAAATCGAAAAAACCAAGGAGGAGCGTTAATGAAAATTCGTATGCTGGGTACGGGATACGGCGAATGCAAAACAAAAAAGAAAACCTCTAAGGATTACAGAAAAAGCGGAGGCGTTCTTATTGACGACACTATACTGATTGATGTGCCCGCCGATATATTTGAGGTTGCCGAGGAGCTGGGACTTTCCGACCTTTTGGGTAGGATTACGGACGTTTTAATTACACATTCTCACCCCGCTCATTTCAGTCCGGAGGCTCTCACAAGACTTGCGAAAAGAAAAAGAATTAACGTTTATGCGACACGCCCCCTGCTTTCTATGATTGAAGCAACACCTAAGCTTTCGCTTTTTGAGATATCCCCATTCACAAAATTCAACGTTGGCGCATACGAGGTGGCAACACTTCCGTCAAATCATAAAACTGCCGTTTTCGAAGAAATATGCCTCAATTTTTTGCTTTTTGGCGAGAAGAATCTCCTTTACGCTCTTGACGGCGGCTGGATAAACTCAGATGCGTTTTCAATACTGAAGCAAACAAGGCTTGACGCTATTATAATGGACGCTGCGCTCGAAATTCAGCCCCCAACGGAGAAAAATCTATATCACAACGATATACATACCTTAAAAAGAATTAAGGACGTTTTTATTTCTTCAAAAATTGCGCACGAAAACACGAGATTCATACTTTCCCATATCCCCTCTCCGAGAAGAAGGGCAGTCCACGAGGAGCTTTCACCGTTTGCCAAGGAATACGGACTCACTCTTTCCTATGACGGCTATTTTGCAAAAATTTAGGAGCTGCTATGGATATAATTTTCGACATTATTTTTGACGTTTATTTCGAGCTTATGCTTCTTGCGGTTCCTAGAAAAAACGTTACCAAAAAATATATTTTCATAGCCCGTGCGATTGCGGTACTGGTACTTTTCGGTCTTTTGGCGCTTTTTTTGTGGGGCGTTATTTTAATCGTTGAGTTTTCAAATATGCTGGGCCTTATTCCCATTCTCTTTTCTGTGATAATATCACTGATTCAGATTGTTTTTGGAATCGTATTGTATAAGAAAAACGCTAAATAGTACAAAATATTGTAAAGTCCCGATATTTCTTGACTTTTCACTCGGTTAGTGTATAATATAGCTTAAATTATCTTACAGAGCCGAAAGGATAGCTAAATGGAAGGATACGGCTTGCGTGCGGTTAATTCGCTGTTTTCGTTCCGCTTCTGTGCTATGGGGCGGTATCCCCACGCAAACGCCGGATACGCATTCTGCGTAATCGAACCCTCGTGTGCTTTTGGCACAAACTGATTTCGAGTCAGCCCCGTT
>JAZSBB010000006.1:0-6092 GCA_045602185.1 Eubacteriales bacterium | reverse complement strand
CATATCAGAGGTGTTTAAATATGATTGTTAATTCAAAAAAACAAACAGGATATAAAACGGAGCTTATATTTTTATCGATTATGACGCTCTTATCGTCATTTGCGTGTACTCTTTTGGGATATCTTTTTCTCCCCTTTGCCGCAGGCTTTTATGCAGCGCTGCTCGCTATCGAAAATAAAAACGGAAGAGTCTTTTCGCTTATAATCCCCTTGGTAATGTTTGTCGCTAATATATTTTTGAACGGCTTTTACTCACTGGAGGCGATAGCTTACGTTATAATCGGTCTCATAATATACGCCGGTTTTAATAAAACGAAAAGCAAAGCATCAGTAGCATTTTATTCCACGGCTGTGCTCGTAGTATTAATGATGCTTTCGGCAGTACTCATCGCATTTGATGAGTTGGGTGAATTTAATTTTACCGCAATTGATGATTTTTACGTTGATTTGTACGAAGCGATAAAGATAAATTTCGTTACTGCTGTTACCTCACTTAGAATAACGGACGAGGCGGGTAATATTTTTCAGCAGATAAATGCAGGAGATGCAACCGCAATTTACAATACATTTCTTCTTTATTTGATACCTGCATCGGTTATTTTCTCCTTTCTTTGTTCGGGTATATCAATAAAGATATTTACCTCGAGAGTGAGAAAACAAAATCAGGAAGATATAAGACTTTCCGACTGGAGATTCAGAACGACTCCGTTCGTGGCGTATTTTTATCTCGCCGCAGCGCTCCTCTCTTTCTTTATTACCGATGGAATTTTCGGTATTTCACTGGCCTTTATATCATCTGTTTTGATGGTAATATACCTCTATATAGGAGCATACGTAATCTACGATAATATCGCTGCCAGAAAGGGAAGCAGCTTTGCAATAATACTTTTTGCAATAGCTTTTATTTTGTTTCCTTCATTTCTGCCCAGGCTTGTATCGTTCGTTGGTATATACATTAACAACATTATTTATAAAAATGAGCAAAAACCTGATATTACGGTTTGATTTTGCTAACAGAAAGGACAATTGATTTATGTCAAAGCTCAGTAATGCTTCGGATAAAAAACATATTCCGTACGCATCGAGGAGAGAACTTGCTATCGCTATCGTTTTAGGCTGCTTTAACATAGTTTTGGGCGTAGCTATAGCCGGAATTTTTTCTAACGCTAATATTGCTTTGATGGCAGTTCTGTTCGTTGTGCTTTACATGCTCGAAATAACCCTTATTGCAATCAGGCACAGAAGTACGCAAACGATTATGCCGATAAATAACATTCACCATCTTCTTGCGGAGGACGGAAGCGTTGTTATAAAGAACTCCGTTTCTCCCATAGTAGCGTTAGACGTTCACGGCACTATTCTTTGGTATAACGATGCTATGAGAGCAACACGCCCTGATGATGAGAATTTAATAGGACTAAACGTTTCTTCGCTTTTTGACGAAGAAACCTGTGCAGAGCTTTTTTCTGGTGCTCCCGTCAGCATAGACGGTAAAATTTATCGTGTCGAGGGCTTCAATATAACCGATAGGGAAGACGGTCTCTATATCGCAATGCTAACGGACGTAACAGCCTTAACCGCCTCCGTACAGAGATATAACGACGAGCGTGTAGCAGTTGCGTATATAGCTATAGATAACGTAGAGGATGTTTTGCAGTACGTTCACGAAAAATTCCGTGACGCCATTTCATCTGTTGACGACAAGCTCAAGGCCTGGGCAGCTTCAATGAACGGAATTATAAAAACGTATGAAAACGACAAGTATATAATGCTTTTTGATTCGCTTTATCTTGATAAATGCATAGCGGATAGATTTGGAATACTTGACGAAATCAGAGAAATAAGACTTGGTGACGGCGTCTCGATAACCGTTTCAATGGGAATTTCGAGAATTACCGGCTCTCTTGCAGAGCGTGAAGCAGCGGCAAGGGAAGCTATAGACCTTGCTTTGCAGCGGGGCGGTGACCAGGTCGTTTATAAATCAGAGAGCGCAACGGAATATTACGGCGGAAAAACAAAATCCGTATATAAGCGCTCAAACGTTCGTTCCCGTACGTTTACAACTCAGCTTACCTCTGCTGTTGCCAGAGCAGATAACGTAATCATAATGGGTCACAGATACGGAGACTTTGACTCCTTTGGAGCTTCTGTAGGAATTGCCGTTTTGTGTAAGCTTTGCGGAGCTAAAACCAATATTGCAGTGGATATGAGAGACAAAAACCTTTCTCCCTGCATCAAGCTGCTTGAGGCTTCGGAATCCTTTTCGAACGTTTTTGTCGACAGTGCAGAGGGTCTTGACCTTATCGGTCCGGATACGCTTGTAATTCTTGTTGACCACAACACCTTTGCAAGAGCGCAGTTTGCCGATATTGCGCAAAAGGTAGATACGGTTGCGGTTATAGACCACCATAGAACTACCGAGAAGATGCCGGAAACAGTGAAGATTTCCTATATTGAGCCCAGCGCTTCCAGCTCCTGTGAGCTTGTTAGTGAAATGCTTGAAAACGCTATCAGTTCGCATAATCTTCTAAAAGAGGTTGCCGATATGCTTCTGGCAGGAGTTCTTCTTGACACCAAGCAGTTTACCAGGAATACCGGAACGAGAACGTTTGGGGCAGCTCAGTATTTAAGAGGAGCCGGTGCAAGTCCTTCGGACGTTTACGATCTCTTCAAAACGGATCCGGCAGAGCTTTCAAAGGAAGCAAGGTTCCACACCGCCATAACTATGTATAACGAAAATATAGCTATTTCGTGCTGTGAAGGCGATACTGACGAATCCTATAGAATAATTGCTTCAAAGGCTGCAGATAAAATGCTGACCTTAAAGGGCGTAGAAGCTGCATTTACGTTAGTTCGAATAGGTGATCATATTCACATTTCGGGCCGTTCGAACGGAAATATAAACGTTCAGCTTATACTTGAAAAATTAAAGGGCGGCGGTCATTTTGACGTTGCCGGAGCTCAGGTTTTTGCAAAAACCGTAGAGGAAGTTCTGATAACTTTAAAATCGAGTATAGACGACTATATAGAAACATCACATTGATAAAAGGAGTTTTTTTAGAATGAAGGTTATATTACTCTGCGATGTAAAAGGACAAGGAAAAAAAGACGAGATAATCAACGTTTCAGACGGTTATGCAAGAAATTTTCTTTTTCCTCAAAAAAAGGCTATTCCCGCAGATGCAAAGGCCACCAATGAATTGAGGAGCAAGGAAGAAGCAAAGCAGTATAAAATTTCCGAGGAAAAAAAGGCCGCCGAGGCTCTTGGCGAAAGAATTAAAAAAACGGTTGTAGAAATAAAAATGGAGCACGGGCAGGACGGAAGACTTTACGGTTCTGTTACAGCAAAAGATATAGCCGATAAATTAAAGGCGGCTCTCGGCGTTGAAATCGATAAAAGAAAAATTCTCTTAAAAGAGCCCATAAGAGCGTACGGAAACTATTCCGTAGATATTAAATTATATACGGACGTAAGCGCAACGTTTACCGTAAAGGTATATAACTAAGTATTCGCTTAATACTAATAGGAGTATTTTATGGACGGATCAAGTATTATCAAACAATTGCCTTTTTCTGCCGAAGCAGAACGCGCCTTGCTCGGCTCAATAATAATAAAGCCTGATTCCTTCGACCTCGTTGGCGGTATGGTTTCCGCATCCGATTTTTATCTTGAGGAGCACCGTCACATATATTCGGCGCTTAATTCAATGTATGCGCAGAGCAAAACAATAGATATGGTAACTCTCGTCAACGCTCTCGTAGAGCAGGGCGACCGTGATGAAGCCGGAGGGGTTCAGTATATTTCTCTTATCGCAAGCTCCGTTCCCTCGACCGCTAACGTTAAGGATTATGCAAGAATCGTTAAAGATAAGGCAATACTGCGTAAGCTGATTAACGTTTGCGAGGATATTTCAGAAACTGCGTATGAGGAGAGTGATTCGGTAGGGAAAATAATCGATAGCGCAGAGCAGAAAATATTCGATATTTCTCATAATAACGATACAAAAGAATTTCGCCATATCCAAGATATTCTGAAGAACGTATATATGGAAATCGAAATGCTTTCCGAAACGGGTGGTGCGCTTACAGGTGCAAAAACAGGATTTTCCGGGCTTGACAGAGTCCTCATACAGCTTGGAAAGGGCGACTTAGTTATAGTTGGCGCCCGTCCCGGTATGGGAAAAACCTCTTTCGCTATGAATATTGCGGTTAACGTTGCCAAAACAAAAAAGGCCGTTGCGATATTTTCTCTTGAAATGTCGGGAGAGCAGCTCGTTTCACGTATTCTATCGAGCGAAGCTTTGATTGATTCACGAGCACTAAGAACGGGGCAGCTCAAGCCTGAGGACTGGGACAATCTTGCCGGAGTAACCTCGTCGCTTTCGGGATGCGATATATATATTGACGACACGTCTGCGATAACCTCAACTGAAATGCGCTCAAAGCTGCGCAGAATATCAAATCTCGGTCTTGTGGTAATCGACTATATCGGACTTATGCAAACCACCTCAAAAAGTGATAACAGAGCTCAGCAGGTGGGGGAAATTTCACGTGACTTGAAGATTATGGCAAAGGATCTCGGGGTTCCGATTATATGCTGCGCTCAGTTAAACAGAGGAACCGAGCAAAGAGGCGGTGAGGCTAAAAAGCCGACACTTTCTGACCTTCGTGACTCAGGCTCAATAGAGCAGGATGCAGATATAGTCCTGTTCCTTTACAGAGACGAGTATTATAAGGATATAAGCGGAAATCATAATGCCGAGCCAGGTGCTTCGGATACCGCAAACACCGCAGAGGTTATAGTAGCTAAAAACAGACACGGCTCGTGTGATAATATCAAAATGGGCTGGATAGGACAATTTACAAAATTCAGAACGCTTGAGGAAGATAAAACACTTTGAACGAATTGTTAGAAAGGCTTTTTTCCTCCGAAAAGGGAAAATTGCTTTATTCAAACGCAAAATCTGCTATATCGGAAAACAATATGAGCGAAATTATGCAAAAAGGCGTTTTGCTCGGCTTCTCCGGCGGCGCCGATTCCGTTGCGCTTCTGTGCGTACTTTTAAAGTACAGGGAAACGGTTGATTTTTCTCTCAAAGCAGTGCATATTAATCACGGTATAAGATGCGAAGAGGCTGAGCGTGACGAGGCTTTTTCCGAGGCCTTTTGCAAACGTATGGGTGTTGATTTTCAGTCTGTAAAAATCAACGTTCCAAAAATTTCAAAGGCTAAAGGAATAGGACTTGAAGAAGCTGCCAGAAACGAACGCTATAGAATTTTCGATTCAATACTTTCCGCTAACGAAGACTTGTCTTCTATAGCGGTAGCACATAATTCAACAGATAATCTCGAAACGATACTGTTTAATATGCTGCGAGGCACCGGAGCCACCGGTGCGGCGGGGATAAAACCTGTCAGAAATAACGTCATACGACCTCTCATTTATTCCTCAAAGGAGCTTATTGTTTCCGCTTTATCCGATGCAGGAATTGACTTTGTTTTAGATTCAACAAACGACTCTCTTGAATATTCAAGAAATTATATAAGACACGAAATAATTCCAAGACTCAAAAAAATCACTCCTTCTCCGGAGCTTATGGGCGTGAGATTTTCTCAAAATCTTCGTCAGGATTCCGATTTTATTCTTTCGCTGGCAAAGGATTTTGTGAAGATAAAATGCCCTGATGGAGTATTTTTAAAAGAAGATTTTTTAAATCTCAGTAAGCCTGTTTTTGCAAGGGTTTTGACGCTTCTTTCGGCAGAGAAAGGGCTTCCTTCTCCCGAAAAAACGCATATTGATGCGATATACGGATTGTGCTTCGGAGGGGATTTTTCTTATTCAATTCCCGGAGGAGCAAGATTTATTTCCTCTCAAAACAAATTTTACATTGGTGAGTTTGAAAAAGGCGATGCTGCCTTTTTATACAAATTAAAAGAAGGTCTAAATACCTTTTCCGAGTTTGGCAGTGTCGTTTTAATCTCTAAAGAAAAAAACGTTGAAAGTTATTCAAATATTTACAAAATATCAATACACACTATAGTGAAAAAAAGTGCACTCACTGATACAATAGTAAGAGCCAGAATTGACGGAGA
>JAZSBB010000005.1:0-9147 GCA_045602185.1 Eubacteriales bacterium | reverse complement strand
GCAAAATAATTCGGCATTGTTTTGATTTCCCTCTCAATGCGTTCCTTATCTGCTCCCTCCTCTGCTACCACGTAGCACTCTCTTTGATGCTTTTGCCTTGCGGTGAGGCTCGGAGCTTCTCCGTTTCTTACCGCACAAAGAGCTTCGGGAACCGGCACGGTATATTGCCTTGCGTCAAGAACTCCATCAATCCTTCTTATTGCATCGGAATGCCCTTGGCTTATTCCCTTGCCCCAGAAGGTGTAATCGGTTCCGCTCGGAAGCACTGCTCCGGCATACACCCTTGCAATAGAGAAAAGGCCCGGGTCCCAGCCTGCGCTGATAAGGGCGATATGACCTGATTTCAATGCGGCTGCGTTGCATTTTTCAAAATGCTCGGGTATTTTAGCGTGAGTATCAAAGCTGTCAATCACGTTGAAATGCTCGGCAAGGCTAGGTGTTAACTCGGGAAGGTCGGTGGCGCTTCCTCCGCAAAGTATAAGGACATCTATTTTATCCTTAAAGGAAAGGATATCATTTGCCGAATATACGGGCGTTCCCTCAAATATCGGCGAAAGCTTTTCGGGGGAACGGCGGGTAAATATTCCGACAAGCTGAATGTCGGGATTGTATTTTATTGCGCATTCCACACCGCGTCCAAGATTTCCGTATCCGTAAATTGCTGCTCTCATAAGTTCTCCTGTTTTTAAAATCAGCGGGCAATAGCCTCGCTTTTTTCTTTTTTACCTACTATTGATTTCATATCGTAAAGCCCTGCGCTCTTATCGCAAAGAAACGCTGCAGCGGCAAGCGCACCCTCAGCAAACAGCGCTCTGCTGTGCGCATCGTGCTTTATTGTTATCGTTTGATTTGCAGTTGCGAGTATAACCTCGTGCTCTCCGACCACGTTTCCCATTCTTATTGCGTGGATACCGATTTCTTCCTTGGTTCTTTTTGCCTGACCGCTTCTGCCGGCATTTACGTATGCAGAGGGGCGAACCTCCGTCAAGGCGTTTGCAAGCATCAATGCCGTTCCGCTGGGCGCATCGAGCTTTCTGTTATGATGCTTTTCTATTATTTCTATATCTGCCTCCGGCATAGCCGCAGCAGCAGTCTTTGCAAGTTCAACGAGCAGCGCAACGCCGAGCGACATATTAGCGCTGAAAAATACCGGAATGGATTTTGCAGCGTTGTGTATTTCGTAAATTTCAGCTTCAGTATGACCGGTTGTTGCCACAACGGTAGGGATATTGCGCTCCATGGCGAAATTTAAAAGACTTCCAACCACGCTGTGATGCGAAAAATCTACTATACAGTCAATTGCGGTATCGTAAGGAACCAAGTCAAACGAGGAATATACGTTAATAGCCTCGCCGTTTGCATTTATATCGACTCCTGCCGAAAGCCTTGCGCCTCTGTAGCCTTCAAGACAAAGCTTTTCGACCTCTTTGCCCATATGACCGCAAATTCCGTTAATGAGTACGTTCATCTTTTTCTTCCTTATATAATTATGTATTTCAAATGAGCTTTTGCTCTCTCATAAGAGAAAGTAATTTTTCCTCGTGCGCCTTTTCCATAGGCGTAAGCGGAAGGCGAAGGTAGTTTTCGCAGTATCCCATAGCTGAAACCGCCGCCTTTACGGGTATGGGATTTACCTCGCAGAAAAGCGCATTCACAAGCGGAAGCAAATCAAGCTGAAGCTTACGTGAGCCTATAACGTCACCCTCAAAGAATCGGGTACACATTTCGGAGGTTGCCTTAGGCATAATGTTTGAAAGAACCGATATAACGCCCTTTCCGCCAAGAGAAAGAACCGGAACAATCTGGTCGTCATTACCCGAATAAATATCAATCTTATCGCCAACAAGAGAAGCAAGCTCGGCTATCTGAGAGATATTGCCGGACGCTTCCTTTATGCCTACGATATTCTGATGCTCCGCAAGGCGAAGCACGGTTTCGGGAAGAAGGTTGCAGCCCGTACGGCTCGGTACGTTATAAAGTATGCAGGGTTTGTCTGATGCATCTGCTATTGCGGTAAAAAATTCAAAAAGTCCGTTTTGAGTAGCTTTGTTGTAGTAGGGTGTAACGAGAAGCATAGCGTCCGCTCCCACCTCGCAAGCATAACGGGTAAGCTCTATAGCGTATGAGCAATCGTTTGAGCCGGTTCCTGCTATAACCGGTACTCTGCCACCTACTCTTTCAACGCAAAAGCGGATAGCCTCTCTATGCTCTTCGTCAGTAAGCGTTGAGCCCTCACCCGTTGTTCCGACCGCAACTATTGCGTCTATTCCCTCAGCAATCTGCCAATCTATAAGTCTGCCAAACTGCTCGTAGTCTATTCCGTCCTTGGTCAAGGGGGTTACTATGGCGGTTGCAGCTCCTGTAAACACGGTGTTTTTCATAATATTTTTCTCCTTTGAGTTTATTTTCGTGATTAAATCAAAAAAAGACAGCTAACGAAAGCTATCTCCTACAAACGCAACTATGGCTGTTTTGATAGCTCTCCGCATTTCTGCGACAGCAGGGCGGATATTCTCCGAACTGCCAGCAGGTGCCTCCCACAGCACCAACTTCGGCACTGACGCCTTTCCCACACGGCCTTGGAGCCTTTTTATATGCGGTACTATTCGTACAATGCGCCTCTATCCATTTTTAGATAACACATTGTAACACATATAAACGGTTATTGTCAAGAGGAATTTTAAAGTTTTTCTCTTTATTTTAAATATAATGCCTATGTTGGCAGATAAGCGCCGCAAATTTTTCGCAAAACACGAGGGATTTCAAAAATCGGGCAAAACTGTGCGGGCCTCCGTTTCGAAGGCCCGCTTTTAAAATAAAAGATATTTGAAATTTGATTTTTCCGTTATTATTCCTCGGACGCCTTATCTGCCGAAGGCTCCGATGCCAAAGTAGCTGCCTTGCCGCCGACAAAACCGGATATGAGATTGGTGATATCTATGCCCGTTGCGTCCTTTACTCCGGTAACAATCTGGTCTGCGCTGAGCATAACGTCACGCATAAGCTTAGTCGAATTTCCTTCTCCGTACATTACTATCTTATCGGTTTTTGCAAGAGGCATAGCCGCATTCTTGACTATTTCGGGTAACGCTGTCAGGTACATTTCAATAACTGACGCCTCTCCCATTCTCTTTTGCGCTTCTGCCTTCTTTTCTATCGCCTCAGCCTCAGCAATACCCTTGGCTCTGATACCTTCAGCCTCCTGCTCCATAGCGTATCTCAGCGCCTCTGCCTCCGCCTTTTTAGCCTCGGCTGCCTTAACCGCCTCGTACTGACGTGCCTCTGCCTCACGCTGACGCTTTATGAGCCCTGCCTCAGCTTCCTTCTCGGAACGGTATTTCATTGCGTCTGCCTGCTTCTTTATCTCGGCGTCAAGCTCACGCTCTTTAATTGCGATTTCCTTTTCCTTCAGCTCCGCTTCTTTTTCACGGCGGGCAATATCTGCGTTGGTTCTCGCTATTTCTATAGTCTTACGCTGCTCCTCCTGCTGAATGGAATACGCTGCGTCAGCCTCCGCCCTTTTCGTATCCGAGCGGACCTTCATATCTGCCTGCTGAACTGCCAAAGCAGCATTCTGCTCGGCAATCTTTTTGTCAGCCTCAACCTTTACGGCGTTAGCCTCCTGCTGAGCGTTTGCTGTTGCTATTGCGATATCCCTCTGCGCATTGGCTTTTGCTATCTGGGCGTTTTTCCTTATCTGCTCTACGTTGTCAATACCCATATTTTCTATGGTTCCGGCTCCGTCCTTAAAGTTCTGAATATTGAAATTAACCACCTCAATACCCAGCTTTTCCATATCGGGAACAACGTTTTCTGTTATCTTTTTAGCAACTCCCTGACGGTCCTGGACCATTTCCTTGAGTCCGACAGAGCCGACAATCTCACGCATATTACCCTCAAGCACCTGAGTGACAAGGGTAACCATTTCCTGCCTGGTTTTGCCAAGCAAAGCCTCGGCCGCTCTCTTTAAAAGCTCGGGGTCCGAGGAGACCTTAATGTTAGCGACACCGTCAACCGTTACGTTTATGAACTCGTTGGTGGGAACCGCCTCTGACGTTTTTACGTCAACCTGCATAACTCCAAGAGAAAGCTTATCGACTCTCTCGAAGAAGGGAACACGTATTCCCGCTTTACCTATGAGTATTCTTTTTCTGCCTAATCCGGAAATGATATACGCCGTATCCGGAGGCGCTTTAAGATAACCGAATGCCAAAAACAGTACCAAAAGTACTAAAACTACGCCTATAATAATTCCAACAACCATTATAAAACCTCCTAAAAATATTTTTGTTTGCTTTACTGAAAAGTGTGTGGCCACAAGCCAAGCACGGGCAAGGCGTTCTTTGCTCTGCTTCAACCGTATTCACGCTGATTCTAAAAAAGACTTTCAGCGTCCGAATACACTAAAAATCTTGTTATAATCACTAGGATTCCGCACGCACCGAGCTCTATAGACGCTGTCTTGACGATGCGCACACACCGCAAAAAATGCAGTGAACTACTCCCTTTTACATTTATATTTTACCATATTCGATGCTATATGTCAAGTATTCGCACCGAGTTTTGTATCTATGCACAAAAACGTTTCCAAAAATTGTGCATAACAAACATTTGTCAAATAAAACAGAGTTACGGCTTCTTCGCCCGTATGTACGTAAGAAGAAATATTACCACCTGAATGGGAACACCGGATATAAAAAGGAGAAACATATTATACTCTATCAGCTGAAGATACACTGCAGTCAAAAGCGCCCAAAAAAAGCCGGACGTAAATATTATCGTTAGCAGCTGAGTTCCCCATTTGACGCTGAAAAAGGCGGCCATAAAAAAGGTTATGGGGATAAGCCATATAAATATCAGCCAGCTTCTATCCGTCATAGAAAAGGATTTTGCATAAGTGAAAAGCATAATACCTATGTACCATATTACAGTTATAACGAGGACGGAAACTGCTATTTTTTTGCCCATTTGCATTTCACGGAAGGATTTTTGCTTATATTCCTTTGCGTTGTATTCGGTAAAAAATACGGAAATATCTACCCTGTAAAGCTCAGCAAGAACCGATAGCGTTTCGATATCGGGCGAAACGTCACCCGTTTCCCATCTTGATATGGCTTTATCGGAATATCCTATTTTTTCGGAAAGCTCAAGCTGAGTAAGCTTATTTTCCTTGCGCAGCTTAACCAGATTGGTCCGCACGGTTTCTCTTATGCCACCCATTTTCAAACCTCAATCTTAAAAGATAATTATACGTACATTCAATCTACAAATAACGTATTTTCTTTAGCATTTTACCACGTTTTAAGACAAAAGTCAATAAGATGAGAAAAACTAAAAAATAATTTGTAAATGATTCTTTGCAATTCTCGTTTTCCGTACCATTATTTTTTATATTTCCACCCCTAAGTCAACATAAATCCCATTTTCTCGTAATTTGAGAGCCAAGCATTCGGAACTCTCGTCAGGCGTCACAAAATCTCCTTTGCAGGTCAAAATTGTAGAATTGTTTTTTGACTTTTTCTCTTGACTCTGAATTTTTTCTGTTTTATAATCGCATTGTAGAGAAAAATGGTAATTAGAAAACGACCGGTAAAAAAGCAAGTTTTTCTCCCGGCCAAGCTTTTTCCGACTAAGCTTTTTCTAAACCAGGCTTTTTCTAAACCAAGCTTTTTCTTAACCAAGTTTTTCTCTCGACCAAGTTTTGTATCGGCTTTGATTATTTCGTTTTTTAATCGCTTCTTGGGAAAATCAGTCACAACGACAGACAGTCGAGGCATAAAACTTTTGGCAAGATTTTACACAAAGCTTTTGAAAAGGCTTTTCGCAAGTTTTTTTGCAAGGCTTATTACAGGACTTTTAGCAAGGCCTTTGAAAAAGCTTTTAGCAAGGATTTGAGCAACGTTTAAGATTTTTGCTATGTTAAAGAAAAGCAAGGAAAGGAAAAGGAAAGAATGCAAGAAAATGCCAAGCTTCCGATAAAGACGGTATATTATAGTGACGAAGCAAATGATGAGTTTTCTGACGCCAAGATAAACGCAAGAGTAATAGACTCAAAATACGTTTATCTTTCAAAAAATCCGTTTTGGAATGTCATTCGATTCGTTTTACACAAAATAATAGCTCCCCCCATAGCCTTTCCCTACACTAAGATTATTCTTGGCCATAAGGTAAAGAACAAGAGTGTTTTGAAGGGCTTTCGAAAGAAGGGGTATTTCCTCTACGCAAACCACACTCAGCAGATAGGCGATGCGGTTATGCCAAGCACAACGCTTTTTCCGAAAGGCGTTTTCACAATCGTTCACCCGGATAACGTTTCTATACCGTTTTGGGGTAGAGTTACGCAGTACCTTGGCGCAATACCGACTCCCACATCGCTCAGCGCTATGAGAAATTTCAGAAACGCCATTGAAAAAAGAATACTCGAAGGCGCTTGCGTCACGATATATCCTGAGGCGCATATATGGCCTTACTGCACGAAAATCCGCAATTTCCCTTCGACCTCTATGTCATTTCCCGTTGATTTTGATGAACCCAGCTTTTCTATGACCACGACCTACAAAAAGAGGCGCTTTTTTAAAAAACCCCGCCCCGTGTCATACATTGACGGCCCGTTTTATCCCGACAAGGCTCTGCCGAGGAAGGATAGGATAGAAAAACTACGCAACGATATTTACGAGGCTATGAGCGCCCGTACGAAAGAAAGCGACTGCGAATATATAAGATACGTAAAAATCGAAACGGAAAGGAAACCCGAGAATGATTAACGTTTTATATGCCGGAAACGACAAGGTTTTTGACGGTGTGCTTACCTCTGCGCTCTCCATAGTTATGCGAATGAAGGAGCAAAGAGAGCTTAATATCTTCATATTCACGATGGATATAACCCGAATAAACGAAAAATACACTCCTATGACGGAGCGCCACAGAGCCTTTCTTGAAAAGACGTTGAGAGAATATAACGAAAAAACCAACGTAATACTTTGTGACGTCACCGAGATTTACGAAAGAGAGCTAAGAGAAAACGCAAACGAGGGCTGCTATTGCTCTCCGTACACGCTTCTGCGCCTTCTCGCAGACCTTACGGATATGCCGGACAAGCTTTTGTACCTTGACTGTGACGTTATGCTTTGCAAGGATATTTCGCTACTATACGATATCGACATCGAGGATTTCGAATACGCAGCAACGACCGACCATTACGGAAAATTTTTCATCAATCCGAGATACATAAATGCGGGCGTCATTCTCTTTAATATGAAAAAGTGCAAGGAAAACGGACTTTTCGAAAAGGCTCGTGAGCTGATACGCAAAAAGAAGCTCCTTTTTGCCGACCAGTCGGCTATCATACGCTCCACAACGAAGCGTAAGCACGTATCTCAAAGATTTAACGACCAAAAATTTTTGTATAAGAAAACCGTAGTGCGCCATTTCTCGAAAAGGCTCTTTTACCTGCCGTATCCCCATACCGAAAATATAAAGCAGTGGCATATTGACAAAGTAAAGCGCAAATTCAAATACGAATGCTTTGACGACATATTCAGCGTTTACACTAAGAGAAAGGAGCAATTTTGTAATGCAGAATAATAACGTAAATCTTTTCTTTGCTTGCGATAACGGATATATTCCCTTTCTTGCGGTGACTCTCCTTTCCATTAAAGAACACGCATCAAAAAACCGTGTTTACGACGTGAAAATTCTTAACACGGGTATATGCGAGGAGTATAAAAATAAAATTACGGACAGTCTCGCTGACGAAAAATTTATAATATCATTTCCCGACATTTCGGACTCCGTAAAAAAAATAAATAAGGAGCTACACACAAGAGATTACTATTCAAAAGCCACCTATTTCCGTCTTTTCATTCCGAAGCTTTATAAGAAAATGACTCGGGCGCTTTATCTGGACTGTGATATAGTTCTTCTCGATGACGTTGCAAAGCTTTACGACACAAATCTTGGAGATAATCTCGTTGGCGCCGTTGCTGACGGATTCGTTGCCTCGGTTGACCGTCTTCACGACTACGTAACCGAGAGGGTCGGCGTCAAATCCTGGCAAAGCTATTTCAACGCCGGGGTTTTGCTTATGAATCTTTCCGCTATGCGAAATTTTAATTTTGAAGAAAAATTCACCGCCCTTCTCAGTGAGGTTAAGTTTGACGTTGCTCAAGACCAGGATTACCTTAACGCTATCTGCGGTAATCGCAGAACGGTAATCGGCAGCGAGTGGAACTGTATGCCGGGCTTCTCAAGCGATAGCGGCAAAGCGAAGCTTATTCACTACAATCTTGACTCTAAGCCCTGGCACAAGGATAACGTGGAATTTTCCGACTGCTTTTGGAATTATGCCGACAGATGCTGCTTTGCTGACGAGATAAGAAAAATAAAGGAAGGCTATGCGGATAACGCAAAATCCGAGAGTGAAACCTTAAATCTTATTGACATTGCGGAAAAGGAAGCCTCCGAAACCAAGGAGAATGAAAAAATCAAACAAAAAATTTTAAGTATTCTGGGATAGTGCTATGGAAAAAGAAAACCTAACAAAATCACCCGAAAGACTCGGCGTAATCGAAAAGATAAAGGAATACGAAGCAAAAGGACTGTTTGATAGGGACGTTGAAAACGACCCTCCTTCAAGAGAGCTTCTCCCCGGTGAGATAGAATACGTAAAAAAGGGAGCGATTGCAAGGTTAAAAACGAAAATTGCCTTTTTCCTCGCTTACCGCTTCGCTGCAAAGCTTCAAAAGCAGCGTCAGCTTATCGTCAAGGATATAGTTGGCAAGGAGAATTTACGCTTTGAGGGCGGAGCAGTCCTCACCGCTAATCATTTCAGCCCTATGGACAGCTTTATTATGCAGTACGCATTTGACGCTTCGGAGAAAAAGGGAAAATTCTACAGAGTCATAAGAGAAGGAAATTATACCTCTTTCCCCGGATTTTACGGCTTTCTTATGAGAAACTGTAATACGCTGCCCCTCAGCTCAAACTCAGCTACTATGAGAAAATTTTTGCGTGCGGTGGATACCGTGTTAAAAAACAAGGACTGTGTGCTTATATATCCCGAGCAAAGCATGTGGTATAATTACAGAAAACCGAAGCCCTTAAAAATAGGAGCGTATCAATTAGCGGTAAAATCGGGCGTTCCTATAG
>JAZSBB010000004.1:0-2696 GCA_045602185.1 Eubacteriales bacterium | reverse complement strand
GTAATTATTAAAATAATATGTTACAATATTCTCGATAATTAAAAAGGAGTTATTGCCTTGGATTTAAAGAAATTAAAGAGGTTTAAGCTATTTAACCTCCAGAAAGAAGGAAAGGGCGTCAGTAAAAATGCCGTTGCTCTTCCCCCGGGATTTAAAAGATTCTTCGTTACATATAAAAACTCTTTTGGAAAGCTCGTTTCCGTTAACATATTTTTCGTTCTCGGAAATTTTCCTGTTCTTTTTCTGATTGCCGCACTGTCGAGCATATCTAAAAACGACATTTTCTTACCGCTATCAGACCTTTTTCAAAACATCAACGGTCTTTTCGCAGCTGACGGCGGATATACCCCGTATAAGCTCTCGCTTTTTGCTCTTGAAGGATTGCAAAATCAAACTACAGCGCCCACGGTTTTCACATATATTCTATACGGAATCGGCGCTTTGGCAATTTTCACCTTCGGGCCGGTCAATTCCGCAACTGCGTACATCATTCGTAATTTGGTTTCCGGCGAGCCCGTTTTTGTCTGGCACGATTTTTGGTATGCCCTAAAACGTAATCTCAAACAGTCAATTCCCTTCGGCATAATTGATATTGTCCTCAATTTCCTTTTACTGTTTAACATTTACACTATGTTTATGGGAACGGATAAATTCTTTGCTTCTATGCTTTTCTGGTGCTATATCGTACTTTTCTACGTATATTTCACTATGAGATATTATATCTACGTGCAAATGGTCACGTTCAAATTAAGCGTTTTCAAAATCCTCAAAAACTCGTTTATCTTCTCGCTGGTTGGATTTAAGCGCAACGTTCTCGCATTCCTCGGAATCGTCTTTTGTCTATTCTTAGAGGTACTCTTTCTTTTAGGAAGCGGCGGCATACTTATTCCTCTTGCTATTGCGGCACCGCTGGCTATAATGTTTTCTACCTTTGCTTTTATGAAGGTTTACGCAGCCTACTTTAAAATTAAGGATATTATGATTGACCCCTACCTTTCCGAGCATCCGGAACTGGTTGAATCAAACGATTCCGAAGACGAGGAGGTCATTATGAGAGATGACGTTACGGAAAGAGAGCGGCTCGCTGAGGTAAAAAGGAGAAACGGCATAGATTAATGCCAAAGCTTAATAAAATTTAAAACAATTTCACTAAAAAAAGACGGGGCTTAAAGGGGCATCACCCCTAAGGACAGTTTTTAAGAATCAAGAATAAACAGACATTACGAAAAATACGAGAAGCTTTACAGCATTTCTCGTATTTTTCTTTTTATCTGATTTGTCTGCGTTTTTTTCGACGGTCGGAAAATTCGTTGATTTTAAGTTTTATTACGAGCTTGCTTCGCACTCTCTCGTAAAAATTATCTGCCTCGGGAAAGGGGAGAAAAGTGCCGCCAACACGCTCACGAAACAAACGGTTCATTCGTATCTTGTGGCGTTTGCTTGGCGGAGGTGCTTCTATATCCTTGAGTTCTTCTTTGCTTTTTAAATTCAATTCAGTGAAACAAAGCAAATAGTAGTCGCACTCGTCGCAACAACACTCAAATCCTTGCTCTCCGTTGCCAAGACAACAAGTAGGTTCTCCGGGCGTGAGTTCTGTGCCGGTAATATCTATTATCTTTTTTTGAGTATTCTTATCCATATTTCCCCCTATCAGCATATAAAAAGTGCGCCAACCGAAGTCAGCGCACCGAAAAACGCAAACTCCAATTGTCGCCAAACAAATTTAAATAGAATTAGAGTATCTCTACCATAACCATTTAAAAGGAATTTGCGTTTTTACCAAATTCTAAAAATGATTATGGCGAAAAAAGGGTATAATTATCCCATAAAGAAAAAGATACAGCTAATTCTACTATTAAATTTGTTTGGCATAATTATTATAGCACAATTTTTGTGGATTGTAAATATGTTTAGTGAAATTTATCCAATTACCTTCTGTGGAAGAAGAATGTCATTTTTCCTGACAAGCACTGCATTTGTGGACACAAATACAAAAATACGGCATACCTCTTTCGAAATATACCGTATTCTTGCAAAACTGTCCTTTAGGGTACGGCCCTAAAATCCCCGTCTTTTTTATACGCTTGAATGCACGTAACTAGCTTATATCCGTTAAAGCGCCGAACTCATATCCCATAGCCTTCCATTCTTTGATTAACGTTGGAAATATATCTGCGTTTACGTCCGAGGTTGGATGAAAAAGGAAGACGGCGCCGTTATGGGTGTTATTTAACACCTTTGATATTGCCCTTTCTCTGTTCGGCTGTCTTTTGTTATCCCAATCGTCATAAGCAAAGCTCCAAAACACAGTCCTGTATCCCATCTCGTTTATTACGGCTAATGCAGCTTCATTGTATCTGCCCTCGGGAAAGCGAAAAAACTTTGCCATTTTCTTCCCCGTTGCTTCGTAATATATATCTTCAAGAGAATTAAGATTTTTTATTATTTCTTCCTTGCTAAAATTGCAAATATTTTTATGATTTCTCGTGTGATTACATATAAGATGTCCCTCGTCAGCTATTCTTGTAACCAAATCGGTATTTTTTAATATTATATTATCAAGCACAAAAAATGCCGCCGTCACCCCTTCATTGTTCAAGACGTTAAGAATGCGCTCAATGTTTCCGTTTTCATAGCCGGCATCAAAGGTAATATATATAACCTTTCTTTCCGAAGCATCATTTACCCCTCTATCC
>JAZSBB010000003.1:0-4469 GCA_045602185.1 Eubacteriales bacterium | reverse complement strand
TTTGTGAATTTATCCATTCCCACGTTTTTAAGTGCGGCTTCTACACGGGCGTCCATTTCCTCACCGTCAGGCATTCCGAGAAGGCGCAGAGCGTCTGCTATATTATCGTAGCAGCTCTCGTTTTTATTGAGATTATAGTTCTGGAATATATAACCGATATATCTGTTTCTTATAACGTCAGCATTCTTTTCGAGAGGCTCGCCCTCAACAAGTACTCTGCCTGACTGATATTTATCAAGTCCTCCTATCACGTTGAGCAGAGTCGTTTTTCCGCAGCCGGAGCGACCGAATATAGCTACCATTCCGCTTTCAGGCAAATCAAGCGACACGTTATTTATAACGTGTATTTCATTTTGCTTTCCTTTATTGAAAAATTTATTAAGATTTGTCAGCTTAATCATTTTTGCGAACCTCCTCTCAACGATTTTTTAACGCTCTCACCAAAGAGCCTTCCTATTTGCTTTTTGGTTACTCGGTAGGTCAAAAGCAGAACGCCTATGAAAATTAAGAGGTACTGCCACCAGTAAAGATAGGTGAAATTAGCATTGAATATCGGAATTGTGAAAATTAATGCGGCGGCACCAATCACGACAATATATGCCGGTATCAGCGCTATCAGCATTCTTACGTACATTCCAATCTTAATTGACCTTGCTCCTATTCCCATAGAACGCATTATTGCCATATCTCCCTTGAATGCCTCAAGAGCTCTCCCGGAGCAAAGGTTTATAAAGAAGCCGAGAAATACTATTCCGAAAACCCACATAATCGCACTGAAAATAGCTGTGATAAACGTGAAAATCAGAGTATAGGTATCGGGGCTGTACGTGGTATTTGACGGGACGGCAATATATCCGTCCGCTTTCATAAGCTCTGCCTTTTCTTCCGCCACGGAATCACTTTCAAAAAAGAGCGAGGCTTGGCGATAGGTTGAGCCAAGAACCTCCGAGGCAAGCTCGGAAAGCAGATATGGGCTTATGTACATTGAATATTTGCCCCACTCAGAAGCTTCGTCAACCTTCGGCGCAACGCTTGTCAGATGCTCGTTTGTGAAGACCTTTGAAAACTGAATTGAATTTGAACCTGCTCCGTAATAGTAGTCGTAATTATAATAAGTTGAAGAAAAGCTCAGCTCGGTATTTACTTTACCGCCCGCATTTTTGAGAAAATCACGGTATCCCTCCGAGGATACGTATATTTTGTTCTTTTCAACCGCAAAGCTGGGAACGAATTCATAGAAATACTCGGTATAGCTATTGCTCATATCCACGGTAAATGAATTGAGGTTGATATTTCGTTCCCTAGTAGCCAAATATCTTACGGCAGTCGCAATATTGAAGCCTTCCTCGGTGAAAAGGCATTTCGGCGTGATATTGTTATCACGGTAATAATGAACGCCTACCACCTTGTATTCAAGATAGTCTATTATAAGCTTGTCTCTTAAAATCGTATCTTTTCCCAAAAAGGTTTGATACGATATCGGCAGAGAAAGAAAGACTTCGTTTGCTTCTTCGGGGTATTTTCCGATATAACGCTCTCCAAAGGTCTCATCGTAGGTATAATTGAAAACAAGACTTTCGTTATACTCGTCCTGATTCTGCCTTGGAAAATATGCGTAGGTGCTTTCCGAATCAAGCAAAACGTCATAATGCAAGGATTTTTCGGCGCCGTACTTTTTCGATACCTCCGAAAGCTCCGCAATGCTCAAGGGCGCTCCGTTTTGCTTTGTAAATACTACCCTTCCGTCTATATGATTAAACATATACGATTTATCAAAAAGCGCTGCCGCATCTCCCGAGATGCTCGTCATAAAGAAAATTCCCATCGTGCCTATTATCATCAAAAGACACAAAAATGCAGAGAGGCGAGGGCGTGAGCCGAATATGGCAAAGCCCAGCTGCAAGCCGTTTCTAAAGTCCTTGGATTTTTTTCCTCTTTTTTTGCGTTTGGCTGTTTCGTAAAGCTTTTCGGCGGGCTCTTTTATCGGCTCGGCTGCGGTGAGCGTTCTATCCGATTCAATGCTTCCGTCAAAAACTCTGACATGCCTGGTTGCACAAAATTCAACTTCCTCAAAGTTATGCGTTACGACTATGAGAAGCTTATCTCTGGAAACCTCACGCAATAGCTCAACTATCTCCTTTGAAGTCTGGGAATCAAGGTTTCCCGTAGGCTCATCGGCAAGTATAATAGGACTGTCCTTTGCAAGTGCTCTTGCGATTACGCATCTTTGCTTCTGTCCGCCTGAAAGCTTACTGCCCTTATGATGCAGATGCGTTTCCATACCGACTCGGCGAAGAAGCTCAACGGCTCTTTTTCTGCGCTCCCTTTTATCATCTATATGCATAAGCGCAAGCTCTACGTTTTGAAGCACTGTAAAGCTTTCAATTATATTATAGTCCTGGAATATAAAGGAGATATATTTCTCACGGTATTCCTCCCATTCCGGCTGAAGATAATGAGAGGTTGGATTGCCTTCTATAAAAAGCTCACCCTCCTCGTAGGAATCCATACCGCTTATTACGTTAAGCAGCGTAGATTTTCCCGAGCCGGACTGTCCCGTCACCGCAACGAATTCGCCCCTATCAAAGGAAAGATTAACCCCCCTGATACCAACGGCAACGTTACCCTCGGATACGTATATTTTTCCGATATCCTTTAATGTAAGCAAAGACATCTGTACTCTTCCTTTCTTTTTAGCTTATAAGAATATTATATATTTTTATTAGGACTAAGTCAATACGGTTTTTCTAAACAAATTTGGGAAATAATGTTTTCAAAACATATTTGGAAAATAATGTTTTCGAAACACATTCTTAAATTAGTATGTAAATATATCCAATGAGGACGTAAAAAACAAAAAGGAAACGGGCGTAAATTTTGCCCGTTTCCTTTTATTTAGCAGAAAAATCACTTTTCTTCGACCTTTGTGTACTTAAATCCGCCGATTTTGATATACTCAACGCCATTCTCCTCGCCCTCTGCAAAGGCAAACTCGCCAGAATAATCCTCGGCGCCTTCCTCTTCGGAGGCAATCGTGAATATTATTACTGATTCTTCTTTATCATTCGTAGTGATTTCGTACTCCCCCTCTATGGTCTTCGTAAAGCCGAAAACATCATAAGTAATGGACACTTTGCTGCCCGAGAAGCTATAAGTAGTTGTGAGCAGTTTATAATCTCCCGAAAGCTTGTTGCCGCAAGACGCAAGGGCAAAAACGCAACCGAGAAGCATAACGCATACGATAACGGAAGAAATAATTTTTTTCATTTTCAAAACCTCTTTCTATTGATTTTTAACCGCCGAAAAGTCTTACGGTTTGATATGATTATATCATATTTTTTGAAAATTATCAATATTTTTTTGAAGAATTAATTTTAGTTAAGAAAGTGCTTTCGTTTTTTGCGCTCAAAGCCCTATGTCCGAAAGAAAATCCTTTACCTCAGCCGCTTTTTCTGAAGATATACTTTGATTATACCTCAATTCGCTCATTACCCTTTTGGAATGACCGCAAAAGGCGAGCTTGAACCATCTCCGAACCTCCATAACCGGTGTCAGCCAACGGTGCTTTTGCAAAACCGGATAATGATATTTTAACGTTTCGTACGGAAGAAACATTCTGGATATCACGTACCCCAATTTTCCGCCTTTTTTCTGTTGCTGCACAACTACTCGGTTTTCATTAGTTCCGTAAAGACCGCCGCTGAGAACGTATTTCTCCATTTTTACGGAGATTTCGTCAGCAGCCTCGCCCTGTAGCCACACTCGGCAGAGCTTACGGGCCGCATCGGCAAATTTAAGAAGGTCTCCCTTCAAAAGCAGCTCGTTTCGTTTTGCAGCGTCAACACCCGAACGGTTATCCAAAAGCCAAAGGTCAATGAATGGCCGAATACCGCAACCGCCGTTTTCAAAATGCTTTGCCATATGAGCGATATGATAAAAATAAAACATTTCGTCAAGCAGCTCACAGTGATAATCAGAGCCGTCTTTGAGCTTTGCGTAATCCCAGACGTTCTTCAGTATATCCCCGGCAGAATTGGCTCTGCCGACCTCAAACAAATTAAAATGCAGCTCCAAATGGATATCAGCCGGAGAATATAGGGATATATCGTGAGTAGTATGCGTTTTTACACAGTATCCAAGCTCCCCTTCAAGAACCGCAGCTGCCGCCTTCAAATCGACCTCGTGCACTAGGATATCAATATCGCAACTCGTCCGCATCCATTCCTCCGGGTAATACGATTTCAAAACCGAGCCCTTTAAGGGAATAAACGAAATTTGAGACTTCTCCAAGGTATCGCATATTTGTTTAAGCTCATAATTAAGCTTTTGTCGGCGTACTACTGCGCTAAATTTAAATTGCTGAACTTGAAGTTTTATTTTTTCATCTGCCAAGCATTTTTCGGGAATACCCAGAGAAATAAGGTGAGCCACATCGTGCTGGGAAGCCAAATTTAGAACCTCTGACAAAA
>JAZSBB010000002.1:0-4160 GCA_045602185.1 Eubacteriales bacterium | reverse complement strand
GAATTGAGCGCACGTTGTTGACAAGACGTGCGTCAGTAAGAAAATTCTCCGCTATAAATTTCGACCTTAAAGGGTCGCCGGGCATAAGTACCGTTTTTCCGAAATCTTTGGGCGTTGCGTTTATGTGTGGTGTGGGAAATTTGTTCTCCATATCGTTTCCTTTCTTAATACTGAGAGTCGCTTTTTTCGGATTTAAGAATTTTTACTATTCTGCTGGTTCCGAGGCGCTCTGCTCCGAGGGATAAAAATTTCTCCGCATCGGAAAGCGTCTTTATTCCTCCGGCAGCCTTTATTTTAACTCCGTTTTCGATATACCTTTTAAATAATGAGATGTCCTCGAAGGTAGCGCCCATAGTAGAAAATCCGGTTGAGGTTTTTATATAGTCGGCACCGCTTTCGCTCACTATTTTGCACATACGTATTTTTTCCTTCTCTGTGAGCAGGCAGGTCTCGATTATTACCTTTAAAATTTTTCCCTCGGAAACCTTCCTTATTTCTCTTATCTCGGATAAGACGTCATTGTATCTTTCGTCCTTCAGCATACCGATATTTATGACCATATCTATCTCGTCAGCGCCGTCCTCAATGGCGCTTTTTGCTTCGAATATCTTTACACGGGTATCGGAATATCCCAAAGGAAAGCCTATAACAGTGCAGATTTTCAGCCTGCCATCGACATATTCCTTTGCCGCCTTGACGTAAGAGGGCGGAATGCAAACCGATGCCGTGCCGTATTTTATTGCGTCATCGCAAAGCTCTAAAATTTCCGCCTTCGTTGCGGTTTGAGAAAGCAGGGTGTGGTCGCAGGAGCTAAGTATTTTCTTTACGTCCATAATCTCGGCGCTCCTTTTCTATCCGTTCCGTCCAGCATTTGTGGCACATAGCGATATATCTGTCGTTTCCGCCGAGAAATATTTGTCTGCCCTCGGTGATAATACGTCCGTTTTTATCAATTCTTGCGTTGACCGTAGCCTTTCTTCCGCATTCGCACATCGTCTTTATTTCCGAAATCGAATCCGCTACCTCAAAAAGACGGTGGCTTCCGGGGAAAAGCCTCGTGAGAAAGTCAGTTCTCAGTCCGAAGCAGAGAACCGGAATATCCTTCTTGTCGCATATCTGCCGCAGCTGGTCTATATGCTCCTTTGTAAAAAACTGGCATTCGTCAGCTATAATCACGTTTGCGTCCTTTGCTTCGAGCAGGAAAACGTCTATAATATTATCCCCTTTCGCTATCGTCCTTACCTCTGCGGTAAGTCCAATTCTCGATTTGATAACGGTTTCACCGTCACGGCAGTCGGTGGCGGGCTTTATGAGCCACACCCGCATACCTCGCTCCTCATAGTTAAATTTAGTAATAAGCGCCTGAGCCGTTTTTGAAGAACCCATAGCGCCGTATTTAAAATAAAGCTTAGCCAATTTTTTGCCTCTTTCAAAGATTAATTTATCACTTAAACTATTACAAGGCTAGTATAACACAAACAAATAAAAAAATAAAGTGGAAAAGCAAAAAAATATCGCCAAAAAACGCTGTGAAAAAATATATTCGTAAAAATTTGAAAAATTGTGGAAATGTTCATAAAAATATGTTACAATAAACAAATGTTGTGAAAGAAAATAGGAAAGGAGAGCAAAATGGTACTTATAATTGCTGAGAAGCCGAGCCTTGCGAGAAATATAGTCGCAGGAATAGGAAAAATGGATAAAAAAGACGGCTATTTCATAGGCGAAAATTATATAGTAAGCTGGGCGTTCGGCCACCTCTTTTCCCTTGTTGACGTAGAAAGCTATACGGGAAGAGAAGGCGGTGCGTGGACTCTCGATAACCTCCCTTGCTTTCCCGAAAAATTCCGCTTCGAGTTAAAAAAAGGTAACGACAAAAAAGTGGATTCGGGCGTAAATAAGCAGTTTAAAATTTTGCAGACTCTCTGTAACAGAGAGGACGTTGATACTATAGTAAATGCGGGAGACGCAGATAGAGAGGGTGAGATAATCGTCCGTCTCTGCGTTGAAAATGCGCTGAGAACCAAAAAGGCTCAAAAGCGCCTCTGGCTCCCTGACCAAACTCCCGAAACCGTAAGACGTGCCCTTCTTGAAATGAAGGACGAGAGCGAATACGATAACCTTGCAAAAGAGGGCTTTGCACGTACCTATATAGACTGGCTTTACGGTGTTAATTTGACACGGTATGCCACTATCCGTTCGGGTCAGCTTCTCAGAGTCGGCAGAGTAATCGTCCCGATAGTAAGAGCAATTTACGAGCGTGACTTGGAAATCCGGAATTTCGTTCCCGAGAAATACTACGCTCTGCAAAGCAGCGCAAAAACAAACGGAGAAGCCGTAGAGCTAATAAGTAAACTGAAGTTCACAAAAGACGAAGAAGAAAAAGCCAAAGAAACCGCAAAGAAATATAATGAGGCGGGAGCTTACGTAACCTCTGTCGAGAGCAAAAAGGACGCTATCTTGCCGGGTAAGCTTTTCTCTCTTTCAACGCTTCAAAGCCTTCTCGGTAAGAAATATAAAATGAGTATGGCGGAAAGCCTTAATATAGTCCAAAAGCTCTACGAGGAAGGATACCTTACCTATCCCAGAACCAATTCAGAGTATCTTGCCACTGCCGAAAAGGATAAAATAAAGCAGATACTTTCCGGGGTATCAAATCTTGGTTACCCGGTAAGATTCAAGGATTCAAAGTATATCTTTGACGACTCCAAGATAGAATCTCATTCAGCGCTTACGCCCACCTATAAAATACCGCCGACAGAGAAGCTCAGTGAAAAGGAAAAGCAGGTTTATTCCACTGTTTTTCGCAGATTCGTAGCAGTATTCTGCTCCGAGGAGTGTCTGGCGAGCAAGAGCGAAATCAAAATAAAGGTTGGCGAGCTTGAGGAATTTTCTCTCAAGGGAACGGTCATTCTTGAGCCGGGTTGGACGAAATATGACGATTATACTCAAAAGGATAAGTTTTTGCCAAAGCTCTCCGTGGGCGATAGCGTAAATATCGCATTTTCACCGGCAGAGAAGGAAACAGTGCCGCCCCGTCATTACACTATTGAAACGCTGAATAAATATCTTAAAAATCCCTTCAAGGACGATAAAGCGAAGGCAAAGGAGCTTGTCGAAAACGGAGAGGTTGATGACGCAGAGGAATACCGTGCGGTATTTGAGGGACTTGAGCTTGGCACTGAGGCTACCAGAACGGGAATTATCGATAATGCTCGCAAAAGCGGATATATAAATCTTAAAAAAGACGTCTATACCGTACTTGAAGGCGGAGAATATCTTATAGAATCTCTTGGGCGGCTCGGAATAGCTATGGATAAATATAAAACCAGTGAGCTGGGACGTGCGCTGAAAAAGGTTTTTAGAGGAGAAATGACAACTGAGGAGAGCGTAAGCCTTGCAGAGCGTGAAATAGCCGAGATATTTAGAAGCGGCGGCTCCTCTGCGGTTGCGGTTCCGGTAGAAACGGGAAAGCTCGGAGAAATTGTCGGTGTATGCCCCGTCTGCAAGAAAAACGTCATAAGAGGCAATTCGGGATACGGCTGTATGGGATATAAAGAGGGGTGCGATTTCCGAATAGGCTTAACTATATGTAAGAAAACGGTTCCGATATCCGAAATACGCCGTCTTCTAGCAACCGGCTCCACCGCTAAGCTATCGGGATTTATCTCGAAGAAGGGAAAAAGCTTTTCGGGTAAGCTCGTACTGAAAGAAAATAACGTAGTCTTTTCATTTGATTGAACCAAAAATTGTCTTCGGCATACTATGATACTAAGCGGCAAGAAAAAGCCGTAATAACTCCCGGAGGCAAAACATAATGAATAATAACTGCTTGTGCCACATCTTTGATGACAACTGTACTTGGATCATTATTCTCGCTGTAATAGTTGTATTCTGTTGTTGCTGCAACCACTGATAGAGGCATATTTTGGCATAATTTCCCGTTTCCGACCAGGCTCGACGTATAAAATACGCCTTCGGGTCGGATAACAAAAAATTCTGCACAAAATCTCCACTCTATCAGCAAGCTGAAGATGCAATTTTGGCATAATTTCCCATTTCCGACCAAGCTCGACGTATAAAATACGTCTTCGAGTCGGATAACGAAAAATTCTGCGGGGCATCTCCACTCTATCAGCAAGCTGAAGATGCAATTTTGG
>JAZSBB010000001.1:0-25510 GCA_045602185.1 Eubacteriales bacterium | reverse complement strand
CGTAGAGTGCTACGCCAAGCTTTCTAAGCTTTATGACGGCTCTTATAAGGGAAGAACGATGTACGTTATTCCTTACTCTATGTCCGTTGTAGGCTCCGATTTTGCTAAATACGGTATTGAGCTTACCGATTCTATCTACGTTGTTCTTAATATGCTTATTATGACGAGAGTTGGTCTCAACGTTCTTGACGCTCTCGGTGACAGTGCAGATTTCATAAAGGGCCTTCACGCACGTAAGGATATTGACGAGGATAACAGATATATCTGCCATTTCCCCGAGGATAATACTATTTGGTCGGTTAACTCCGGTTACGGCGGAAACGTTCTTCTCGGAAAGAAATGCTTTGCTCTTCGTATAGCATCTTACCTCGGCCGAAAGGAAGGCTGGATGGCAGAGCATATGCTTATTCTCGGTATCGAGAATCCCGAAGGCGAGGTTAAGTATATCTCCGCAGCGTTCCCCTCTGCTTGCGGAAAAACCAATCTTGCGATGCTTATTCCTCCCGCAATTTATAAAGACAAGGGCTATAAGACCTGGTGTGTAGGTGACGATATAGCTTGGCTTCGTGTAGGTCAGGACGGAAGACTTTGGGCGGTTAACCCCGAGAATGGCTTCTTTGGCGTTGCTCCCGGAACCAACGATAAGTCTAACCCCAACGCACTTGCAACCGCTATGAAGGATACCATATTCACTAACGTATGTCACAATCTTGACGACAATACGATTTGGTGGGAGGGCCTTGATAACAATCCCCCCAAGAATGCTCGCAACTGGAAGGGCGAAATGTGGGATTACACAAAGTACGATAAGGCTGACAAGGTAAACACCTCAGGAGCTCATCCCAATTCCCGCTTTACCGCTAAGGCTGAAAACTGCCCCTGCCTTTCCGATAAGTTCAACGACCCCGCAGGCGTACCGATTTCCGCTATCGTATTCGGCGGACGCCGTGCAAAGACCGCTCCCCTCGTATATCAGTCGTTCGGCTGGCAGCACGGTGCTTTCGTAGGCTCTATAATGGCTTCCGAAACCACGGCGGCAGCAGCAGGTGCGGTAGGCGTAGTTCGCCGTGACCCGATGGCTATGCGTCCCTTTGTTGGCTACGATATGGGTGATTACTGGACTCACTGGCTCAATATGGGCAAGGTTACTCCCAACGCTCCTAAGATTTTCCACGTTAACTGGTTCAGAACCGATGATGAAGGTCATTTCATCTGGCCCGGATTTGGAGATAATATGCGTGTCCTTATGTGGATACTTGCTCGTTGCGAGAACAAGGTTGGCGCAGTTGAAACTCCTATCGGATACGTTCCCAACGTTGAGGATATCAATATTCAGGGACTTGATATTTCCGTTGATACTCTCAAAGAGCTTCTTTCGGTTGATAAGGAGCTTTGGCTTGAGGATTGCAAGGGAATCAGAGAATTCTACAGTCAGGTAGGAGAGAGAGTTCCTGCGGAATTTTACGCTGAGCTTGAGGCTCTTGAAGGAAGACTTGCAAAATAAAAATATGGAGGAAATATGAAAAAAATTATTTCTCTCTTGCTGATTGCTATTATGACGCTGGTTATGGCGGTATCTTTTTCGTCTTGCGGTGAAGAAGAAACTCCGCCTGACGACAACAAGGGCGGCATTCCGCAGGTTGAAGACCCCAACGGTGTTCTTCCTGGCGGTGACGAAGGCTGGAAGGGCCCTAACGTTGTGTTGCCTGAATTATAATAGGTAATCAAACGATAAAAAGGATATTATTACGCATTCGATTAAGAACGCAGTGATAATATCCTTTTTTATATTAAAAAGCAGAGAATATTAAGTATGCCAAAGCGAAGGAAATAAGGCCCTGCATAAGCTTTATTTTAACGCATCTTTTCATTGACAATTCGTCTCCGCCGTAAAAAGCGAGGCTTTGCATCATTACCGAAAATCCGGAAAAGGATAGAGAGAAAGATATCAAGGCAAGCTCTAATTCATAGGGCAAAATACAAGATTCCGAAATAAAGGCTGCCGCATTACCAACCTCGGCAAAAGGGAGCAGAAGGAAAGGCAGAAAGGTGTTGCCGATATATTTTTTTATAAGTCCGCAGATAACCGAAAAGAAGGAAATAAAGAAAATTATATTCAGAGAGGAGCCGGCGCCTCTTTTTACAGAGCTTATAAAATTAAAGCTCTGCCTAGATATAAACACCTTGTTAGAAGAATACTTTTGTCTAAATCCAAACACGATGCTTGAAAACAAAGCCGATATAAAAGTTATGAAATATAACGAGAGACCGACAAAAAAGCTTTTTTGCATTCCGATGCCGACTGCCGAAATTACGTAAGCTATACTGGGAATATTAGATAGGCATAGCAATCTTTCACATTCGTTTTTTGATATTTTTCCGTTCTTGTATATTTCAAGGGCGCTTTTAGCTCCAACCGGAAAGCCGCCCAAAATTCCCGATATGAGCGCAGGAATTCCGCCGCCACCTATATGAAAGAATTTTTCGAATACGAATTTCAAGGTGCGGCTTTCGGAAAAATCGAGCTTTGATTCCGCAAATTCAGAAAGAATCATAAACGGAAACGCCGTGGGTATTATAACGTTAAGCGCAAGTCTGAGACCTTCTAATGCGTATTCGGATATTTCGTCCGATAGAGTAAAGGATATTAAAAAGAACAGTATTATCATAAAAAAAGATTTTATTTTTTCGCCTTTTATTTTTTCTCCCGTCATTTTTTTCCTCCTCCTTCATAAAGTGTAATATACATTTATGAAACGGAGTGCAACAAAATGCCTAAGTCGAATAAAAGCAAAATGTCGCCGATAGCAGCGATTGGGGCAGTGGGTTCATTTCACTTAGAGGTGGATAAGGCTCCAAAAGGCTTTAAGGTTGTGTGCAGCGGCGTTAGGGGAGTGAGTGAATTTTCCAGTACCTCTGTAAAGCTGAAGCTATGCGGCTTTTCTCTTTTCGTTTTTGGTGAAGGACTGTATATAACGGTATTCGAGGGCAAAACTATTGAGATTTTGGGTAAAATATCGGAAATGAGGATTGAATATGCTAAGGCTTGACCGGATTTTGCTCGGCTATTTTATTTTAAAGATAGACGCAAAGGATATTTCAAGGGCTGCCGATATATTTTTGAAGGCGAACGAATCGGTTGCCTTGAATAACGGAGAAAAAATTATCATTCCGTTTAGGGATAAGGAAAAAATATGCAATCTTTTGAACGGCAAAATAAGGTATCAGATTTCGGACGTCAAAGGCGTTTTCGGTTTCTTTATCAAAAATAAAAAGCGCTTCGGGCTTTTTTTGGCGCTATTTCTGGGAGCAATTCTCCTTCTTTTGTCCTCGGATACCGTTTGGGACGTTCGCATTGAGGGAGCATCGGAGGATAAAGAAGCTCAAATAGTCCTGGAGCTTTCGGAGGCAGGGCTTAGCGTTGGTAAGCGCTGGAGCAGGATAGATACTGCTGATATAGAAATTTCTGTTTTGAGTGATTCCGAAAGCGTTTCGTGGCTGAATATAAACCGCAGAGGTGGTGTTGCTTACGTTAAGGTAACGGAAAAGGTTTTGCATATTCCACCGGAGGAGCCGAAAGGATACGCAAACGTGGTAGCGGCAATGGATTGCGTAATAGAGGAAATAATGGTTGACGAGGGGTATGCTTTGGTAAAGAAAGGCGAAAGCGTTAAGACGGGAGACGTTTTGATTTCGGGCGTTATTCCTACGGAGCTTGGCGGCGGCTTTTGCTACGCAAGCGGTAAGGTTATCGGTAAATATTCCGAAACCGTTTCGGTAAGTGTTCCGTTCGAAATACAATCCAAGATATACGGAGAAGATGAACTGTACGAATGCGGTATTAATTTTTTTGGATTTTACCTAAATATTTTTAAAAAATATAGACAACCGCAAAGCGAATATGATATAATAAATCAAACGGAAGACGTCACCGTCTATAAAAAGCTTCCGATATCCGTAACCAAAATATATCATAGACCGTATATTTTTGAAAAAAAGCGTCTTTCCGAAGACGAGGTGATAGATATGGCTTCGGATAAATTGAAAGCAGAAATGCTTAGCTTTCTTGCCGATAAAGAGGCGCTCAGAATGCAAACGGGCGGCGGCTTTTGCGAGGACGGATATAATATGTACTGTTATACCTTGGTTTCGGGTGACGTTGCTAAAATAATGGAATTTAAGCTAGAGCAGGAGAAATAATGGCAGAAAAAACTGTATTGACAAAGTCTGGCGAATCAACGGCTGCGATTTTCGGTGCGTTTGATTCTAACATCAAGCTTATAGAATCGGCGTTTCACGTACGCATTTCGGATAGGAATGAAAAGGCGGACGAGGGCGGATTTATAGTCGTGAGCGGTGAAAAAGAAAACGTTGAGAAGGCGGCATCTGCGCTCGAATATATTAACCGCATCGTAGGAAACGGAGATACCGTAAGCGCACAAAGCGTAGAATACGTAATAAGTCTGGTCAAGGATAACGTTAACGAGGATATGAGCTTTTCGGACGGAGTAATCTGTGTTACCCATAGAGGAAAGCCGATAAAGCCGAAAACCGCAGGTCAGAAAAGATACGTTCGTGCGATAAAGGATAATACGGTAGTCTTAGGGCTTGGCCCTGCCGGAACGGGAAAGACGTTTTTGGCGGTAGCTATGGCAACTGAGGCCTTGAGAAATAAGCAGGTATCGAGAATAATTCTTACAAGACCTGCCGTAGAGGCGGGAGAGCGCCTTGGCTTTTTGCCGGGCGACCTTCAAAGTAAAATAGACCCGTATCTCAGACCTCTCTACGATGCGCTATTCGAGATGCTCGGAGCTGAAAACTATCAGCGCCATGTAGAGCGGGGTACTATTGAAATAGCGCCTCTTGCGTATATGAGAGGAAGAACCCTGGACGATTCCTTCATAATCCTCGATGAAGCTCAAAACACAACCCCCGAGCAGATGAAAATGTTTCTCACAAGGCTTGGCTTTAACTCTAAGGCTGTCGTCACGGGCGACCTATCTCAAACGGACTTGCCGTTTGGCAAAAAAAGCGGTTTATCCATAGCCTCAAAGGTGCTTTCTGGCATAGACGGAATAGGAATATTCGAATTTTCCGAGCGTGACGTAGTAAGGCATAACCTGGTGAGAAAGATTATATCCGCATACGATAAGTATGAAAGAGAAACCAACAGCAAAAAATTTGAGGCAAGAAAAAGGACAAGCAGTAACGAGGTAAGAAATGAAAAAGAGCCTAAAAATTAACTTTTCAAAGAATTGCGATATGCCCGAAATAGATTACTATCTTAAATCGGTGATAAGGAAAGCGATATACGAAACTCTTTTATACGAGCGCTTTACCTATGACGCTATCGTATCGGTTACCTTTTGCGATAACGAATATATACGCACCCTCAACAAAAAATACAGAAACAAAGACTCTGCCACGGACGTGCTTTCGTTTCCTCTTTATGAAAACGGGGAGTTTGACGCATTTGAATGCATTTCGGGAGCGATGCTCGGAGATATCGTGATATCTCTTGAAAGAGCAAAGGAGCAGGCAAAGGAGCTGGGTCACGGATTTATCCGAGAGGTTGCGTTTCTTGCAATACACTCAACGCTTCATTTGCTGGGTTATGACCACGAGCTTTCCGAGGAAGCTGAGGAAGCTCAGTGTAAGGCGCAGAGAGAAATAATCGGCAGAATAGAAATATAAGTGAGGACGCTATGACAAAAACTGCATTTATAGCAATCGTTGGAAGACCTAACGTGGGTAAATCCACGCTTCTTAACAGTATTCTCGGTGAGAAGGTTGCAATAGTTTCAAAAAAACCGCAGACAACGAGAAACAGAATTACGGGCATACATACCGTAGGAGAAAACCAGTACGTTTTTTTGGATACTCCGGGGCTTCACAAGCCCAGAACCAAGCTCGGCGATTTTATGGTTAAAACGACCTCGGAAACTCTTGGTGGCGTTGACGCCGCAATACTGGTAACTGAGGCCAGAGAAGAGGTCGGAGATATAGAAGCCTCTCTCATTTCGAGATTTAAGGCGGATAATATCCCGGCGATACTTGCGATAAACAAGATTGATACTGTTCAAGCGTCTAACATAGCGAAAACCATACTGGCATATTCAAAGGAATTTGATTTTGATGCGGTAATACCGCTGACGGCAAAGAACGGCAAGGGTATCGATATACTTTTGTCCGAGTGTGAAAAATATCTTTACGAGGCAGACTGGTGCTTTGACGAGGATATGATAACGGACCAGCCCGAAAGGCTCGTAGCCGCTGAAATAATAAGAGAAAAGCTTCTTCGGACTCTTGACGAGGAAATACCTCACGGAACGGCAGTAGCCATAGAGGAGTGGAAGGAGAAAAAGGGCGTTGTTTCCATTCGTGCCGAAATATATTGCGAAAAGGCAACTCACAAGGGCATAATTATAGGCAAGGGCGGAGCAACTATTAAGAAAATCGGTATGTACGCCAGAGAGGATATTGAAAAAATGCTTGACGCAAGGGTGTTTCTTGACCTCTACGTAAGAGTTAAGGAAAACTGGCGTGACAGCGATTTCAATATTACTAATCTCGGATATACGGAAGATAACTGATGGACAGAGAATTAAAGGGACTCGTTATACGCACTGCGGATATCAACGAGTCGGACAGACTCCTCACGGTGTTTACGGACGAATTTGGCGTTGTAAGCGCAATGGCAAGAGGGGCAAGAACTCTCAAAAGCCGAAAAATGTCCTCTACTATGCAGTTTTGCTATTCAAAATTCGTTTTTATGAAGCGAGGAGAGTATTACTACGTCAAGGAAGCCGAGCTTATAGAAAATTTTTACGGAATAAGGGATACCCTTGAGGGCCTCGCTCTTGCGGGGTATATTGCCGAGGTTCTTTCTGACGTTACCGTTGCTCAGGCGGAATCAGAGCTTCTCAGGCTTTCGCTTAATTCCCTCTATGCGATATCCAGCGGAAAATATCCTCTTGACAGAATAAAAGCGGCTTTTGAAATTCGTGCGGCGGCGATTCTCGGATTTATGCCGGACGTTATCGGTTGCAGCTTTTGCGGGGAGAGGGAAGGCGGCTTTTATTTTGATATAATGGGCGGCTCGCTCTTTTGCGTTGAATGCAAAAAGTCTCTTGAAAAAAAGAACCCCCATCCCGAAAATTTGCAAGAGAGTAAAATTATATGTATGCTTACTCCATCTGCCAAGGTCGCCTTAGGGTACTGCGTACACTGTCCTATTGAAAAAATCTTTTCGTTCAGCATACCAGATGATGATATGAAACTGTTTTCAAAGGCCACAGAGATGTATCTCATAAACCAACTCGAGCGTTCTTACAAAACTCTTGAATTTTATAAAACCATCTGTAAAAATACTGATTTGTAAGCTCTGAAAGGCAGAATATGTTGTTTTCTGAAAAAACCTTAAAAATACTTGAATATGATAAGATAATCGAACGGCTCGCCGACCTATGCTCAACACAAGGAGCGAAGGGACGTGCGTATTCGCTTTATCCCACGGACGATTTTGATACCGTAAAAATCAGACAAACGAAAACCGAAGATGCAAAAAGACTTGTAAACGCAAAGGGATATCCTTCGTTTTCGGCGCCCGAATCGGTGGCAGCTTCTGCTGAGCGAGCCTATAAAGGCGCAGTTCTTTCACAAAAAGAGCTGCTTGATATTGCTTCTCTTCTCAAATCTTCAAGAGCTATGCTCGATTATATCAGCACGGACAAGCCGTTTGCTACCTCTCTTGATGAGATATTCTTGAGAATGCTTCCAAATCGTGAGCTGGAAGAAAAAATACTGCGTTCGATAATTTCGGAGGAGCTTGTGGCTGACGAGGCAAGTTCTGAGCTTGCGGATATCAGAAGAAAAATAAAAGCGACTAACAATAGGATTAAAGATACTCTCCAAGGCTTTATCGGTGGAGCAAAGCTTAAATACTTGCAAGAAAACATAGTAACTATGCGAAACGGCAGATATGTCGTGCCGGTAAAAGCGGAGCATAGAAACGAGCTGAAGGGACTGGTGCACGACACCTCGTCCTCAGGAGCAACTCTCTTTGTTGAGCCTATGGCAATAGTTGAAGCGAATAATGAATTAAAAACGCTTATGGCTGCCGAAAATCACGAAATAGAACGCATACTTTCTGCTCTTTCAGCTGAATGCGCCGAATTTTCTTCGGCTATAACTCTTAATTATCATAATATAACGGAGCTTGCTTTCGTTTTCGGCTGCGCAACCTTGGCTATGGAAATGAAGGCTCAATCTCCCACGGTAGTCAAAGAGCGAATTGTTGATATAAAAAGAGCAAGACACCCTCTTATAGAAAAAGAAAAGGTCGTTCCCATAGACGTTTCGGTTGGGGAAAACACAGATACTCTCATAATAACCGGGCCGAATACCGGCGGAAAAACCGTAACCTTAAAGACTGTGGGACTTATGGCAGCAATGGCTCAGTCGGGGTTGCAGATACCTGCGCTTGAAAGCTCAAGGATAGGTGTTTTTGACGGGATACTTGCCGATATAGGCGATGAGCAGAGCATAGAAGCATCGCTTTCGACTTTTTCTTCCCATATGGTAAACGTGGTTGATATACTCTCAAAGCTCGGAAATCGTTCGCTTGTTCTTTTTGACGAGCTTGGCTCAGGCACAGACCCGATAGAGGGAGCAGCTCTTGCCACGGCAATACTTGAAAAAACGAAAACACTCGGAGCACTGGCGTTAGCAACAACTCATTATTCCGAATTAAAGGTGTATGCGCTGCAAACGCCGAGAGTGCAAAATGCTTCCTGTGAATTTGATATAGAAACGCTGAGACCGACCTATAGACTTATCGTTGGAACACCGGGAAAGTCAAATGCGTTTGCAATCTCCGAAAAGCTCGGCATTCCCCGAGACGTTATATCGGCGGCAAATTCTCTTATTGAACGTGATAACAAACGCTTTGAGGACGTTATCGAGCAACTTGATACTAACAGAATTGAGCTTGAGCGGGAAAAGGAAAAAGCTGAAACGCTCAGGCGTGAATATGAGCAGTACAAAGCAAAAGCCGAATCTGAGTTGAAGATTAAAATAGCAAAGAGTGAGGAAGAAATCTCAAAAACGACACTTAAAGCTCGGCAGATTTTGGATAGCGCAAGAGCTTCAAGCGAATTTATTTTCCATCAGTTAGAGGCGCTCAAAAAGCAAGAGGACAAAGAAAAGCGTAATGAAATGATGGCTGACGCAAGAAATGCAGTCAGACTCCGTATGCAAGAAAGCGAAAAGCTTTTTGACGGAATTAAAATGATAGACGCCTCTCTTGACGATGACTATAAGCTTCCAAGACCTCTTAAAGTGGGCGATAGCGTCTATCTCGTTACGCTTTCACGGGAAGGAACGGTAACCGCAACAAAGGACTCTAAGGGCTTGGTTTCGGTCACGTCAGGAATACTTAAAACCAAGGTCACAGAGGATAAGCTGCGGCTGATAGAGGGTGACGTAAAGTTCAAGCGCAAGTTGGAGCCTGTGAAAGTGAACGAGGGCAAGGTAAAAAAATCAATTGTTTCCACTTTTCGTCCCGAGGTTGACGTTCGGGGTATGATAGGCGATGATGCGTGGTTTGTCGTAGACAAATATCTTGACGATGCCGTTCTTGCGGGAATACCGAGTGTCCGTATTATTCACGGAAAGGGAACGGGAGCGCTTAGAGCTGCGCTTTGGAAATACTTTAAAAACGATTCTCGGATAAAATCCTATAGACACGGTGAATACGGAGAAGGCGATGCCGGAGTTACCGTTGTTGAGTTTAAACAAAAGTAGAAACTAACGGGGGATATATGAAATTTGTAAATATCCGTTCTACCGCTTCAAAGGACGAGCTTCTGGGAGCAATTTCAGATAACAATTTCGTTAACAGTAACGTTGATTTTCAGAGCGGTAATAAAACGCCTTTTATGCATTTAAAGGAAAAAAACGGAAGAATAAGAATTAAATGCGAAATTATGAATGGGCCAACAAAGGATAACGGATTTATTGTCGGCACGTTTTTCGTAGGGAAGATAAAGGACTGTAGCGGCGGAAGTAAGCTTAGCGGTATTATTTTGACAGCGCCGATATATCATCTTATCGTCTTTGGCTTTATAGCGTTTGTAATATATCAGTGCATTGTTCAAAAGGGAATCAACGTTATTCCGCTATTCGTGCTTATTTTTGATTATATGCTTTTCAGAAACGAATTTAAAAAGCAGGGCTATATACAGAGGTATCTATACCGAGCCAACGCCAGACTTGAAAAGAAAAAGAGATAGTAAGCGCCTCGGATAAATATAGAAGCTTTTATAAGCTGATATTTCATAAGTTTTTTTACAAAGCACTTGATTTTTTTTGTTTGCTGTGATATAATTATCGCTGTGGTAATTCACACTATGCCGGTATGGTGGAATTGGCAGACGCGTCGGACTCAAAATCCGAAGGTAGCAATACCGTGTCGGTTCGACCCCGACTACCGGCACCAGAGCTGAATCAAAGTATTCTTTGGTTCGGCTCTTTTCATGTAAATAAATATTTAAAAGTCTAAAATATCTATTGTAATTATAAGGGGTTTATTGTATAATGTATTTTAGATAAATATTTTGGAGGAGCGTATGCAAGGCGAATTTTTTTTGAAACCTAATAAAATTAACGTGGAAAATATGTGCGCTCTTTCTGAGGAGAACTCTGTTTCCTATGAGAAGCGTATGTGTGAAATTTCCGAGCTTTGCGATTCTTTATGCAGCGGTATTTCAGAGCTTTCGCACCAAGGCTTTGGTATATACGAAATACTTGGCTTCGTTTCGGACAGCATTGATTTGACAAGTCAAAGGCCGCATTCGTTTTCGCTTGGTGAAAACAAAGCCGGTATATCAAAATATCTTGAAATGCTATCTGCCGGCGATAAGGCTCTTTTTTCGGAAATGCTTACCGAGAAAATGAAGCGCAGCGGATTGTCCTTCGGAGAGGCAGATTTTTTACCCACAGGTCAGGGAGAAGGCGTTGTCGCCTACGTTAAAAACCGTCTTGCAGACGAGGCGTATGACGTTTTTTTCGATTCACTGCCAAGCCTTAAGGTTTTATATACCGATTCGCTAAAGAGCGCAGCAAGGCTCGTTGCCAAGGGAAAAGCGGAGTATTGTCTTTTGCCACTTGAAGAAAAGGGCGGAGCAAGACTTGCTGGTGTTGCGGCGCTTTTATTCTCTTACGACTTGAAAATCGCTTCGGTTACCCCGGTTTTCGGCTTTGACGGAAGCGCAGACGTAAAATACGCATTAGTTTCCTCTCATTTCAATATACCTAAAATCAACAGTGATGACGATAGATATCTTGAAATAAGAGTTGCTTTTGACTATAAGGAAAGCGTTTCCTCTCTTTTTTTGGCGTCCGAGCTTCTTGGAGTATCGCTTTATAGGATAAACACCGTAAAATTTGATACCGAGGAAGGCGAGGAATCTTACTATACGATAGTTTTTAAGGGCGAGGGTAAGGATTTTTCTGCATTTCTGGTTTTTCTCACCTTGTTTGTAACAAGCTATAGCGCTATAGGAATTTATAAAAATCTTGAATAAAATATCGGAACGGAGCATAATTATGAAGAAGCGTATTGAATATAAAACCAGCGGAACCTGCTCTAGAATGGTTATAATTGACCTGGAGGACGGAATAATTACCGATTGCTCTTTCGTGGGCGGCTGCGCCGGAAACACTCTCGGCGTATCGTCTCTCGTCAAGGGAATGAGAGCGAAAGACGCTATATCGAAGCTAAAGGGTATAAAATGCGGCTTCAAGCCTACCTCTTGTCCGGACCAGCTGGCAAGAGCTCTTGAAAGGGCTATTTCTGAAAACTAAAACGGAGGGAAATTTTGTTGAATTATCAAAGCGAATACGAAAGATGGTTGGCGTCATCGGTATTGACGGACGCTGAAAGGGCAGAGCTCCTTTTAATAGAAAACGACGAGGAAAAGAAGAAAATGTATTTTTCCTCTTATATGAATTTTGGCACCGCAGGCCTTCGTTCTACAATGAACGTAGGAATATCGTGTATGAACAGATTTACGGTTGCTCAAACAACACGTGCGCTTGCGTCCCTGGTCAAACTCGCAAACGGCGCCGAAAGGGGAGTCGTTATTGCGTACGACTCAAGAAACAATTCCGAGCTTTTTGCACGGGTTTGCGCTTCTGTTTTGGCTTGTTGTGACGTCAAAGTATATATTTTTAATTCGTTGCGTCCTACCCCGGAGCTTTCCTTTGCTTTGAGGGAGCTTGGCGCTATGGCGGGAATAAATATTACCGCTTCCCATAATCCCAAGGAATATAACGGATATAAGGCTTACTGGGAGGACGGAGCGCAGATAGGTCCCGAGCAAGCAGAGATAGTTTCCTCTGAACGTGAAAAATTTGACGTTCTCGATGCCTCGGGAATAAATGATTTTGACACGGCGGTCGCTTCCGGCAAGATAACCGTGCTTGACGAGAACTTTGACGAAAGGTATATTGACGCCGTTCTTGCTACGGCGATTTCACCGGAATCGGTTAAAGAGGTGAGCAATGAGCTTAAAATAGTTTATACGCCTCTACACGGCGCAGGATATAGGCTTGTACCCGAAATTTTCAGGCGTCTGGGAGTTAAGCATCTCTATACGGTTTCTCAGCAAATGATACCGGACGGAAATTTCCCCACCGTCAAAAAACCGAATCCCGAATATGCGGACGTCTTTCGTCTCGGAATAGAAATTGCCGACAGCGTTAAATCGGATATCGTTATAGCCACAGACCCGGATTCCGACCGTGTGGGAGTAATGGCGAGAGACGAAAGCGGAAGGTTTGTAACGATATCGGGAAATCAGATGGGCGTTCTTTTGCTCAATTACGTTATTAACAAAAGACGTGAAAAGGGCATTCTTCCCAAGAATGCGTATGCGGTTAAAAGCATAGTTTCAACCGATATGGCTTACAAGATATGCCAAGACAATAAAATAAAGCTTCACGATGTTTTAACCGGCTTTAAATTCATAGGCGAGGTAATAAAGAATTACGAGCAAAGCGGAGAAGCGGACGGCTATATTCTCGGCTTTGAGGAAAGCTACGGCTATCTTCTCGGCTCTTACGCCAGGGATAAGGATGCGGTAGAGGCGTCAATGATGATTTTGGAAATGACCGCTCATTATAAAAAGAAAAGTATGACTCTTTGCGATGCCTTGCGTGAGCTTTACGAAAAGTACGGCAATTACGGCGAAGCTATGATAGATATATATATGGAAGGGCTTGACGGTATTGAAAGACGGAAGAAGGTTATGTCCTCTCTCAGAAGCTGTCCCCCGGAGAAGATAGGCGGATACTGCGTAACCTCTGTCGGTGATTATATGAGCGCAGAGATAAAGAACCTGAAAAGCGGCGAGGTAACCGCTACGGGCCAGCCGATTTCGGACGTTCTTTACTATACCCTTGAAAACGAGGATAAAATAATCATTCGCCCCTCGGGCACGGAGCCGAAAATAAAAATCTACGTTCTTGCACACGATGCTTTGCGGGAAAATCTTGATAATAAAATAAAAATCTATAAAGAAAGTGCAAAAAAACTCACTGAAATATAGCTTTGAGTCGGATTTTAAAAGTGACAGAAAAACAAAAACACATCAGAAATTTTTCAATTATTGCCCACATAGACCACGGAAAATCTACTCTTGCAGACCGTCTTCTTGAAAAAACGAGCACGGTAGCTTCAAGAGATATGGAATCGCAGATTCTCGATAATATGGAGCTTGAAAAGGAAAGGGGCATAACTATAAAGGCAAGAGCGGTAAAGCTTAATTACACTGCTAAAAACGGTGAAAGCTATACCTATAACCTTATAGATACGCCCGGCCACGTTGACTTTGGCTACGAGGTTTCCCGCTCCTTAAAGGCTTGTGAGGGAGCGCTCCTTGTCGTTGACGCAACGCAAGGCGTTGAGGCTCAAACTCTTGCAAACGCCTACCTTGCTATCGATAACGACCTTGAAATCCTTCCGGTTATAAATAAGATAGACTTGGCCTCGGCGGACGTTGAGGGAGCAAGGCGGGAGATAGAGGATATAATCGGTATTCCCGCTGAGGATTGTCCTGCGGTTTCGGCAAAGGTTGGGCTTAATATCGAAGACGTTCTTGAAAAAATAGTCACCGATATTCCAGCCCCTTCGGGAGACGAGTCGGCACCGCTCAAGGCGTTGATATTTGATTCTTATTACGATTCGTATCTTGGCGTTGTCGTATATATCAGAATTTTTGACGGAAGCGTGAAGGCGGGTGACCGCATAAGACTTATGTCGACCGGCGCAGAGTTTGAAATTGTTGATATCGGAACGATGGAGCCCTTCGGTCTTAAAAAAAGCGATTCTCTCTCTGCCGGAGAGGTAGGCTATATTACCGCCTCAATAAAAACGGTAAGCGACACGAGGGTTGGAGATACCATTACCTCGGTTTCAAATCCCGCAAGCGAGGCGCTTCCGGGATTCCGTGAGGTTCACCCTATGGTTTATTCCGGAATATATCCGGCAGACGGAGCAAGATACGGCGATTTGCGAGATGCGCTTGAAAAGCTTCGTCTTAATGACGCCTCTCTGGTTTATGAGCCGGAAACCTCCGTTGCCCTCGGATTCGGCTTCAGATGCGGATTTCTCGGACTTTTGCATATGGAAATCATAGAGGAAAGACTTGAAAGAGAGTTTAATCTCGACCTTATAACCACAGCCCCCTCGGTTATTTATAAGGTTGAATTAAGAGGAGGAGAAACTCAGCTTATAGACAATCCGTCAAAGTTTCCCACTGCCGATGAAATCGTAACCGCATACGAGCCTATAATGAAGGCTACCGTCATAACCCCGACAGATTACGTTGGCGGAATAATGGACCTTTGCCAGGATAGGCGAGGCGTATTTATCGATATGAAATATATAGATACGGAAAGGGTGGAGCTTCATTACGAGCTTCCCTTGAACGAAATTATATACGATTTCTTTGACGCCCTTAAAAGTCGCTCTAAGGGATACGCCTCTCTTGACTACGAGCTAAAGGATTACAAGCCCTCAAAGCTTGTAAAGCTTGATTTTATGCTTAACGGAGAGGTTGTCGATGCGCTTTCGTTTATCGTTTTTGAGGAAAGAGCCTATACGAGAGCCAGAAAAATTGCTGAGAAGTTAAAGGATAATATTCCTCGCCAGCTCTTTGAAATTCCCATACAAGCCGCAATAGGTTCAAAAATTATAGCAAGAGAAACGGTTAAGGCTATGCGTAAGGACGTTCTTGCGAAATGCTACGGAGGCGATATTACCCGCAAGAAGAAGCTTCTTGAAAAGCAGAAGGAAGGAAAGAAAAAGATGCGTAAGCTTGGCAGCGTTGAGGTTACGCCCGAGGCCTTTATGGCAGTTCTTAGACTTGATGATGATAACTGAGCCGCTCGGCATTTACGTCCATATACCTTTTTGCAAAAGCAAGTGCCGCTATTGCGATTTCGTTTCTTTTAAAAACGCCCAGAAGGAATACGAGCAACGGTATGTAAACGCCCTTATCAGCGAAGCCTGCGAGTATAGTCGAAGCGAAAAGATAAAGGCGGACACCGTCTTTTTCGGAGGAGGAACGCCCTCGGTTTTGTCGGAGGATTCCTTTGCCAAAATCGCTCTGGCGCTTAAAGACGTATTTGATTTTTCCGATAATACCGAATTTACTATAGAGGCAAATCCAAAAACACTTACTAAGGAAAAATTGTCCGTATATAGAGAGCTTGGGGTTAATAGAATCAGCCTCGGATTGCAAACATCTATCGAAAAAGAACTGAAAATCTTGGGCAGAATACATAATTTTGAGGATTTTCTCTCCTCATACAATCTCTGCCTTGACAGTGGAATAAAGAATATTAACGTGGATTTAATGTACGCCGTTCCGTATCAGACAGTTGACTCTTTTTTTGAAACTCTTAAAAGAGTTATTGAAATTAACCCAAAGCATATTTCTGCATACTCATTGATTTTGGAAGAAGGAACACCGCTTTTTTTGGAGAAGGAAAAACTGACTTTTCCTACAGAGGACGAGGAATGCCGTATGTATTACACTGCCGCAGAAATTCTCTCGCTCTCAGGCTACTGTCATTACGAAATTTCAAACTACGCAAAGCCCGGCTATGAGTGCCGCCACAATTTAAAGTATTGGCGTGATAAGGAATACGTAGGTCTTGGTTTAGCGGCCCATTCTTACTTTGACAAAAAAAGGTATTCAAATCCTAATCTTTTTTCGGAATATTTTTCGCCCGACAAGAAAAAATACATTACGGTAGAAGAAATAGGAGCGCAAGAAAATGCGTACGAATACGCTATGCTCGGACTTCGACTTTCAGAGGGGATATCTCTTTCGGAATACGAAAAGCGCTTTAATAAATCTTTTTTTGAAGGAAGAGAAGAAGCCATAGAGTGCCTTATCAGCGCAAATTATATCAAGGTGTCTTGCGGACGGATATTTTTAACCGAAGCCGGATTTTACGTCAGTAATGCCATTCTTAGCCAGTTGCTTTAAAGCGCACTTGACTTTTTTATAAATTTACTGTAGAATAATATCAATAAATTTTTAAAGAATGGAGATTTAAAATGGCAGATATCGAAAAGAATCTTCCCGCTGAGGAAGACGAGCTTGAGGAGGTTAACGTATTTACTCTTACCGATGAGGAAACCGGTGAGGAAAAGGATTTCGAGCTTCTTGCAAAGGCTGAGATAGACGGTAATCTTTATTTTGCTTTAATTCCCGCAGACGAGGAGTCGGAGGAGTATTATATTTTCAGAGTTCAAGAGGACAAAGACGATATTTTACTCGAAAGCATAGAGAATGATGACGAATTCGAAAAAGCAGAGGATTATTTCAACGACCTTTTCTTTAACGAAATCGACTATGACGAATAATAAAATACATATCCTGCGTGGTGCGTGATATTGTGATATTTGGACCTACACACATTTAAAGGGAGCTCGGGCTTCTGTTTTGGGATGCAGGCCTCCTGTGAGGAGCTGTCTTTGACCCTCCGTAGCAGACGTTGGAAGCGCAAAGAAATAGAGAGAGCACCCACCTGTACGAACAGGGTTAAAAATTGCCTTACACGGCCATGTGGGTATTAAGAAAAAACGGCGAAAGCCGTTTTTTCTTTTTAATCATTTCACTGTTTTTTTCGGCATATAATTAAGCAAATACCTTTTTAGCGGAGAATTATATGACGGATAAATTTATAGGATTAACGAGTGATGAGGTGGAAAAGTCAAAAAATAAATACGGAAGCAACGCCCTCGTTAAAGAAAAAACAAAAGGCTTTTTTCGTAAGTTTTTGGAGAATTTGAACGACCCCATAATAAAAATCCTTATTCTTGCGTTAGGAATAGAGTTGGTTTTTACCTTAGGCAACTGCAATTTATTTGAGGTGTTCGGGATTGTCTCTGCAATACTTTTGGCAACGACCGTTTCAACAGCCTCTGAGTACGGCAGTGAACGTGCGTTTGAAAAAATGGAATCCGAAAGCGGAGAGGGGATTGCGAGAGTTAAGCGTAACGGTATAATAGTTGAAATTCCCGTATCTGAGCTTGTTGTCGGAGATATCGTTTATCTTGAGTCCGGGGAAAAGGTTGGTGCTGACGGAATTATAATCAGCGGGAGAGTTTCCGTTGACCAGTCAGCCTTAAACGGAGAAAGCAAGGAGATGTCGAAAAGCGCCGACAGTAATGAGAGCGGGTTTGATTTGTCGGCAAAAAACAAGCTCTTTAAAGGCACAGTGATAATACTTGGAGATGCGGTAATGCGAGTAGAACGGGTAGGGGGCGCTACCTATTACGGAATGGTCGCAAAGGATATCCAAGCCGAGACTAGAGTCAGTCCCTTGAAGCTAAGGCTTTCAAAGCTCGCATCTCAGATAAGCAAAATAGGTTATTTAATGGCGGTGATTGTCGGCGCAGTTTATATTTTCAATTCCTTGGTAGTAGACAACGGATTCGTTATGGAAAGAATCCTTAATGACGTAAAGGATATAAAAAACCTAATGGGAATATTAATTCACGCCCTCACCTTAATGATAACCGTTGTGGTCGTTGCCGTTCCTGAAGGACTGCCTATGATGATAACCGTAGTGCTATCGGCAAATATGAAGAAAATGATAAAGGATAACGTCCTTGTAAAAAAGCTTGTCGGAATAGAAACGGCAGGCTCACTTAATATTCTTTTTACCGACAAGACGGGAACGATAACCCTGGGAATGCCAAAGTGTGAAAAGATAATAACCGCAGATTCTTCCTATAAAAGCGTTGTTTCACTTAGAAAATCCAAGGAGCTGTGGGAGGCACTCTCCGTAAGCGCAAAATATAATACGGCAGCGTACGAAAGCGCAGGAAAGGTTTTTGGCGGAAACGGTACGGATAGGTCGATATACGAATTTTTTAAAAACGAAAACCCGCCCGGCATAAAAGTGATAGAAAAGGAACCGTTTACGAGTGAAAAGAAATATTCACTTGTAACCCTGGGCGATATGCGTACCTTCATAAAGGGAGCGCCGGAAATCATAATTTCAAGGTCAAAATATGCGCTTTCCTCAACCGGAAATATAATATCCTTCGCCGTTCCGAATATAGAGAAGCAACTAAGAGAAGCTACCTCTAAGGGAAATCGGGTTATAGCCGTTGCATATACCGAAAAAAAGCTGGACGGCTTTATTTTTGTGGGATTAATCGTATTAAAGGATATGCTTAGGCGTGATACCCGTGACGCTATCAGCGAAATGCAGAGTGCAGGCGTTCAAATCGTTATGCTCACCGGAGACGGAAAGGAAACAGCGATGGCGATTGCGGAGGAATGCGGAATAATACGTAACCGAGCGGGTGAAGTATCGCTAACCTCAGCCGAGCTTGCCTTGATGAGTGATGATGAGGTTAAAAAAATAATACCAAAGCTCTGCGTTTTGGCAAGAGCCTTGCCTCAGGACAAAACGAGGCTGGTAAGACTTTCGCAGGAGCTTGAACTGGTTGTCGGTATGACGGGTGACGGAATAAATGACGCCCCATCCCTAAAACTTGCAGACGTAGGCTTTGCTATGGGCAGCGGAACCGACATCGCCAAAGCCTCAGGAGATATCGTTATATTAAATAACAGCGTTAAGGCTATTAACAGAACGATACTTTACGGAAGAACCATATTCAAATCCATTAGAAAGTTTATAAGCTTTCAGCTTGTTATGAATTTTGCTGCTTGCGGAGTTTCTCTTTTTGGTCAGCTTTTCGGAATTGACAGTCCGATAACGATAATTCAAATGCTATGGGTGAACATAATTATGGATACGCTTGGGGGACTTGCGTTTGCGGGAGAGCCGGCGCTCGAATATTATATGAGGGAAAAGCCAAAATCACGCAAGGAGCCGATTTTGACAAAAAAGATGCTTTCAAAAATTTCAATATGCGGAATATATACGCTTTTACTTTGTATGATGTTTTTGAAGCTTGGCACATTTTCCCGAATGTTCTTTGGAACGAATTCTCAGGCAAGATTTATGACCGCTTTTTATGCGCTGTTTATTTTCTTAGGTATATTTAATTGCTTTATTGCAAGAAGTGAGCGGTTGTGGATTTTTTCAAATATAGGAAAGAATAAGCCCTTTATACTTATAATGTTATTAATATCCGTAATTCAGATAATAATGATATATATGGGAGGGGAGCTTTTTAGAACTACACCCTTGCGCATGGGCGAACTGATTTTGGTAATATTCTTAGCATTTTCGATAATTTTGTTTGATATGATTACAAGAATATTTGCAAAGCTGAAATAGCACTTGATTTTTTCAAAATGGTATATTATAATATATACTGATATAAAGTATAAATAAAAGTTTAAATCCCCTATATGCAGGTATAGTTTAGTGGTAGAATCTCGGCTTCCCAAGCCGACTGTGCGGGTTCGATTCCCGTTACCTGCTCCAAAGGGGATTTAAACTTTTATTAAAAAACATTTTTAACATTTTTATTTGTATTAGCTCTTGACAAATCAATAAAAAAATGTTAGAATACTATGCAGTTGCTGGTGTGGCTCAGTTGGTAGAGCAGTTGATTCGTAATCAACAGGTCACCGGTTCAAGTCCGGTCACCAGCTCCACCGGCAGTGCCGGTCCCAAACATCGGGACTGTCACTGCTGTTTTTTTGTTTTCACACGGTGCATAGGTTTTATGAACCCTTGTATTTGCGGCAGCAGACTCGTTTTGAGAATGCTGTCATTTTTATTTTTAGGAACGGGAGGTAGGGAATGGACCTTTGTAATATCTCGGTAATAAAAAGCCTGATGAGCGATGAAGGAATTACGTTTCGTAAGGAATTCGGTCAGAATTTTCTTATCAACCGTATAATACCGGAAAGTATTGCCGAAAGCGCTGCAGATGGTGAAGATACCCTCATAATAGAAATCGGCCCGGGAATCGGCTGCCTTACAAAAGAACTTGCGGAGCGATATAAAAGGGTAGTGGCGATTGAAATAGATAAGGGATTGATACCGATTCTTGAAAAAACGTTGTCGGAGTACGATAACGTAACCGTAATAAATGCAGACGTGATGAAAACCGATTTGTCCGAGCTTGTGACGAAATACGGAGCGGGAATGAAGGTTTCCGTTTGCGCAAATCTGCCTTATTATATAACTACTCCCATTTTGATGTATTTAATCGAATCGAGAGTTGAATTTTCTTCAATTACCGTTATGGTGCAAAACGAGGTTGCCTCAAGGCTCGTTGCAAAACCGGGAAGCGCAGACTACGGAGCAATTACCTGCGTTTTGGGTTATTACGGTGAAACGGAAAAGCTTTTTAAGGTTAGCGCAGGTTCTTTTATGCCTATACCAAAGGTTGACAGCGCTGTTGTGAAAATTAATCTTTATAGCTCCCCCCGATATTTTCCAAAGGACGAGCGCTTTTTTCGAAATCTCATAAAAGCTTCCTTTGAAATGAGAAGAAAAACGCTTGTAAATGCTATAAATGCGAAATTTCCGCACATAGAAAAGGGCAGAATTGCACAAGTTTTGGAATCTATGGGCTTTTCACAAACCGTCAGGGGAGAAAAATTATCTACCGAAAATTTCGTTGAGCTTTCAAATTTGCTTATATAAAAACCGTAATGAGAGAATTATTAAAGTCTCCCATTACGGCTTTTTTAGTCTTCTTTCCAAGCGAGGCATCTTTTAACTGCTCTGCGCCACTCTCTTAATTTCTCTTTTCTCCATTCTGTATCTTCACTCGGGGAAAAGGTCTTTTCTATATTTCTGTACTTACGTATTTCATTAGTTGAATCGTATACTCCAAGCGAAAGCCCTGCAAGATACGCCGCCCCAAGAGCTGTCGTTTCAACGGAAGAAGGACGCTCAATATCTATTCCCAATACGTCAGACTGGAATTTCAGGAGCAGATTGTTTGCACTTGCGCCGCCATCTACCTTTAAGGTCTTTAGCTTTATATCTGTTGAGCGTTCCATAAGCTCAACTACGTCAGCAGTTTGATAGGCCATTGATTCGAGCGTAGCTCTTATTATGTGATACTTTGTCGTACCTCTCGTTATGCCGATTATCATACCTCTTGCGTAAGCGTCCCACCACGGCGCTCCAAGACCTTGAAAAGCCGGAACGACCATAACGCCGCCGCTGTCACTTACTTTCCTTGCATAGTATTCGCTGTCCTGAGCCGACTCAATAAGCTTTAGCCCGTCTCTGAGCCATTGTATAGCGGCTCCGCAGGTGAAAACAGAGCCTTCGGTTGCGTACGTGATTTTATCGCCTATTCCCCACGCAATTGTCGTAAGGAGTCCGTTTTCGGTAATATAAGGCTTATCTCCGGTGTTCATAAGCAGAAATGCGCCTGTTCCGTAGGTGTTTTTAAGCTCACCGGCATCGAAACAGCATTGACCGAAAAGGGCGGCTTGCTGGTCTCCGGCAATGCCCCCGATTGCTACTTCTGCTCCCAGAATACTTTTGTCCGTATATCCGAAAATGGAAGAGGAGGGTTTTACGGTGGGAAGTATGCCTTTTGGTATGTTGAAAAGGTTGCAAAGCTCAGAGTCCCACTCAAGTGTGTTTATATTAAATAGCATAGTTCGGGAAGCGTTAGAATAATCGGTGGCGTGTACCTTTCCGCCTGTAAGATTCCATATAAGCCAAGAATCTATCGTTCCAACGCAAAGCTCACCATTATCGGCAAGACTTTTTGCATTATCCACGTTGTCAAGAATCCATTTAATTTTTGATGCCGAAAAGTATGGGTCAAGAACGAGGCCGGTTCGTTTTTTTACATCTTCCTCGTATCCCTTATCGATAAGCTCTCGGCAAAAATCTGCAGTCCTGCGGCATTGCCACACGATTGCGTTGTATATGGGTGCGCCGGTTTTTCTGTTCCAAACCACGACAGTTTCTCGCTGATTAGTTATTCCGATACCGAAAACCTCGTTCCAGGATGCTCCGATTTTGAGCAAAGCCTCGGTTGCAACGCTTATTTGAGTTGACCAAATAGTCATAGGGTCGTGCTCAACCCAGCCGTCCTTAGGAAAAATCTGAGGAAATTCTCTTTGAACCATACTGGCGATATTGCCGTTCTTTTCGAAAAGAATGCATCTTGAGCTTGTCGTGCCTTGGTCGAGAGCCATAATATATTTTTTCAAAGCAGCCTCCTTATAAAAATCCCGGGGCATAACTATCCCCGGGAAAGTGTTTACTGAATTTCTACGGTAACATGCTTACCGCATGTGTTCGCTGCGGCTTTCATTATCTGACGGATAGCCTTTGCTATCTTGCCGTGGCGTCCGATAACCATACCGGTATCATCTTCCGCAACGGTGAGAATAAGCTCAACGTTATCCCCATCAACGTTTTCAACAACGTTGACGGCATCGGGAGCATCAACGATTGCACGCGCGATATCTGTAAGTATTTGCTTCAGATCCATTTGCGCTACCTATCTATTGCCTAAAGGCAATTCCTTCCGATTTAATAATTACTTAATGATTTCGCTCTTTTTAAGAAGAGTTCTAACAGTCTCGGTGGGCTGAGCGCCGTTAGCGAGCCACTTCGTAGCCTTTTCAGCGTTGATTTTGATATCAGCGGGGTCGGTAAGAGGATTGTAGTAACCAATCTCCTCGATAAACTTACCGTCTCTGGGAGAACGCTCGTCTGCAACTACAACACGGTAGAAGGGAGCCTTCTTTGCGCCGATTCTCTTAAGTCTGATTTTAACTGCCATTTTTTGTTTCCTCCAAATAATAGAATTTATTTTATTTTTTATTTGATATCGGTATTAAAAGGGAAGCTTCATTCCGCCAAACATACGGCGCTTACCCATATTAGAAAATTGCTTCATAGTTTTTTTCATCTGCTCAAATTGCTTTAAGAGCTTGTTAACGTCCTCAACGGTAGTACCCGAGCCGTTTGCGATACGCTTTCTTCTTGAACCGTTGATAATTTCGGGGCGCAGCCGCTCTTCCTTCGTCATAGAAAGAATGAGTGCTTCAATTTTAGTCATCTGCTTTTCGTCCACCTGAGCGTCCTTGAGCGCAGAAGCGTTAACGCCGGGAATCATAGCGATAAGCTGATTTAAATTGCCCATTTTTTTAATCTGATAAAGCTGCTTAAGGAAATCGTCCAGAGTAAAGGTTTGCTCTCTGAATTTCTTTTCAAGCTCTTTTGCGTGCTTTTCATCATAAGCGGCTTCAGCTTTTTCGATAAGTGAAAGAATGTCTCCCATTCCTAGAATGCGTGACGCCATTCTGTCCGGGTGGAATAGCTCGATTGCATCAAGCTTTTCGCCGGTGCCAATAAATTTTATAGGCTTACCGGTTATATATTTTACCGACAGGGCAGCGCCGCCTCTGGTGTCGCCGTCCATTTTTGTAAGAACGACACCGGTAATATCAAGCAGCTCGTTAAAGGAATCGGCAACGTTAACTGCGTCTTGACCCGTCATAGCGTCAACCACGAGCAAAATCTCGGTAGGATTTGTGGCGTTCTTGATGTTAACAAGCTCGCCCATCAGCTCCTCGTCAATATGCAACCGTCCCGCAGTGTCAATAAAGACCATATCGTGACCGTTCTTTTTTGCGTGTTCGATTCCTGCCTTGGCTATCTCAACGGGAGAAATCTTAGTGCCCATAGAGAAAACCGGGATGTTCACCGTTTCACCTACAATTTTAAGCTGGTCAACTGCTGCCGGGCGGTAAACGTCACAAGCAACCAGCAAGGGATTTTTACCCTTGTGCTTAAGCATATTTGCAATCTTTCCGGTATGAGTCGTCTTACCGGCGCCCTGAAGACCTACCATCATAACGACTGTAGGGGGCCTTGAGCTTATTTCCAGCTTGGAAGCCTCGCTTCCCATAAGCTTTATAAGCTCCTCGTTGACTATCTTAACAATTTGCTGAGCAGGAAGAAGACTTTCGAGAACCTCCTGACCGACAGCTCTTTCGGTTACTGATTTTATAAAGTCCTTAACGACCTTGAAATTAACGTCAGCCTCAAGAAGCGCAAGCTTTACCTCACGCATACCCTCCCTGACGTCAGCCTCGGTGAGTTTTCCCTTGTTCTTGAATTTTTTAAAAGCATTTGAAAGCTTTTCGGTAAGATTCTGGAACATCTCAAACTCCTTTATTAATAATTGTAGCTATAACGCCGTCTATTTCAGAAATAACGTCCTCAGCGTTATCGCCGCTGACGCTGGCTTTCAGCGAGTCTAACCGTTTTGCCGCATTTTCAAGCTCCGAATATCGCCTTGCAAGACCGAGCTTTTCCTCGAAAAACAGGAGCTGCTCCTCGCATTTTTTGATAATGTGGCGTATGCCCTGGCGTGAAATTCCCTCATCGGAGGCAATCTCGGCAAGAGAAAGGTCATCATCGTAATAAGCCTTCAAAATATTGGCGGAATGCGAATCCAAAAGGTCGATATAAAAATCAATCAAGTAAGCAAGCCGCATATTCTTCTGAAACATAATTACCTCACTTCGAATGTGGTGTAAAGCAAATTACTTTACAAGTATAACAGTAAAAAGGCAATTTGTCAATACTTTTGGTAAAAATTTTTTACTTTTTTTCCAAAACCACTTGATTTTTTTCGTTAAATATGCTAAAATCTATTGCTGTATGATAAAAACGGTAATTATGCTGTATTGAATATGACGGACCCTCTCAGCCTGATTTTTTGGTGGAGCTTGATTATCTTATAAAATAAGGAGAAATAAAATGGCTAATATTAAGTCAGCAAAGAAGCGTATCCGTGTTAACCAGGCGAAAGCTCTCCAGAATCAGATGGTAAAGAGCCGCCTTAAAACCGCTATAAAGAAGTTCAATGCGGCAGCGGACGCAGCAGATAAGGCGCAGGCTTCCGAGCTTTACAGACTTGCTGTTAAAGTCGGATCGTAGCCATGTCGTTCTGTGGGCCAAGGGGTTGTCACCTTAACTTGTCTTCCTATGACCGCTGGGGCTCCGT